>CAYONQ010000037.1:0-23455 GCA_964405375.1 uncultured Pirellulales bacterium | reverse complement strand
ACTGCACGATAGGCCATAACTGGGCCGACGGTGCAGGCGGCGGAATCGCCTGTGTGAACAGCAACGCCGTGATCGCAGATTGTAATGTAACTCACAACGAGTGCTGGGCTGACAACGATTATACCTATCAGCACGGCGGCGGGATATACTGCAACCGCAGCACTATAGAGATACACAACTGTACCGTAGAATGGAACAGCGCAGCATGGTGCGGCGGCGGAATTGATGTTCTGGAAAGTAACAGCCGAATCGAGATCTGTAAGATAACAAATAACTCCTGCTGGGCCAGCGGCGGGGGTATCTGCAGCGACGGTGGTTTCGACCCTGACGACCCTAATATATCGAATATGCCGAACTGCTATTTAATAAATTGTCTTGTAACCAACAACTGGGGCTACTGGAGCGGCGGTATCGGCTCGCTTTACGGCAGCTTGATGGATATCGATAACTGCACGATTGCGAATAACACCGCCAGCTGGAAGGACGACCCATACCCGCATCTGGTAGGTGGTATGGAGTGCTATTATGGCGGTGCAAATGTAAAAAATTCCATCTTCTGGGGCAATAGCGGCTCGCAAATCGAAGGCATCAGAGACGTGAACGATGCCAACAATGTGGATAATCTCGTCGTTACATACAGCGACATTCAGATGATTGACAGCAACGGCCTGCCCGACCCCTGTTCTATCTGGCTGGGCGCGGGGAATATCAATGCCGAGCCGTTGTTCGCCGGACCCAAGCGTTCTGATTACCACTTACAGACCGAATGGCCGAACGGCAGATGGAATCCGCAGACCGGTATGTTCGACCTCACCGACCCTAACACCAGCCCGTGCATTAACGCCGGCGACCCGAGTTCGGATTATTCGCTTGAGCCGGCCCCGAACGGCGAAAGAGTCAATATGGGCACCTACGGCAACACAAATCAAGCCAGCAAACTGCCGTAAATCGTAAATCGTTTTACCTCGGGTCGGCAACGGGATGCAATGCACGCACTTTGACCCTGCCGGTGCCGCCAGGATAAAAATCGCTTCTATCAAGTATTGCGACGGACCGTTTCTGCGGCCCATCGTTGCCGATGCGAATGAGTATGTAAGCGGTAAAAACGTCGCTTCGCACCGTAACAAGGTTGCTGATTCGTGAGAAAATAACATCCCGTTCCTCAAAATCGTCCTCAACACCATCACCCAGGCCAGGCCCCTCTGTAGTCAGGTCAGGAAAACCCGCGAGGTCATCGCCATCGGGTTCAGACCTCTGAATACTATAGTTGTTGCCGCCGGCGATAACAAAATTTAACTCTCCGATACTAGCAAAGCCGAAGTTTTCTCGCACATTTGGAACGCCAGTTTCCGATGCTCTGCTATTGGGAGCACCTAACCGGTAGTAGTCCGGTCCGGGTGGGATTGAACTTGAAAGGTCAAGTTTGTCCCTGTAAGCGACTATTGCCCTTGCGAGTTCATAGTTTGGCGTATGAGCGGAGACCCACGGCAGTTGTGCAATCACGTACCACGGTGCGGTATTGATATTTATTCGCCCGGGGATTTTTAGCTCATTAGGGTCCACAGTACCGATGCCTGAACCATCGCCGTTGTTATCGATACCGTCGGTGGTCGGGTCGAAGACCGTTAGATATTTAAAGATGTTACTATAATATGGGCTTTGCAGGTCTAATCTTATTTCGCCTTCATTGACTGCAAGCGTTAGCTTCTCGCCGATGGTATTGTTAAGCCCATCGCTGTGGCCGATTGTCAATACACGCGGAATGTCGCCGACCGTAATAAATTTCTTGTTAGGGTGGTTAGCGTCGAGGGGATTAGGAAGGAAGAAACTGAAGGGCAATTCTGTAGATACATTGGTATTAATGTTAATGCTGCCGAGGGTGCCGTTGGGATCGATAGTGTCTTCTCTCAGACTTTGATAAACAATGCGCCAATCCCGGACGTCCCGCCCGAAGTATTTTTCATCGTTTCTATTGGCATCAGCAGGGTTAATCCACTGCCTGTCAACGTATATGTTCATATTCGGGTCGTTCGGGTCCACCTTTCGCATCAGGAACAGCTCATAATCGTTGGCCCAGTTAACCGAAGTTGCGGCGGGCGGCTGCCTCCTGCCTCCGGTGCCTCTTGGCGGCTGTCTATGAGAGGTTGGTTCCCAGGTGCCAAAGAAGTCGAGCTGCGGACCTGGCTTAACGTTGTTGGTATCTATAACAAACTGCCCGGGGTCATTAGCAATTACTAAATAGTCGCCGGCGAGAATTACCTCGCCGGGGCCAAATTGGATGCGGATGTTGGGGTCGATACTGCCAATGTCCATAAGGACAAGCTCGAAATCTTCCAATAGTATGTCGTCATTAAAGGGGTTGTAAAGCTCGACCGCGTAATAGTTACCGCCGAATTGCGGCTGGTCGCTGATAATAAACCCGATTTCGGTAATGAACGGCTGGGCATCGAAGCCGTAATAACTACCGAAAACCGTTACCTCATTATTGTCATCAATGAAATCGACGACATTGACGGCAAGCTGCGCAAACTGCCCTTGAATTCCTGCGAGAACAACGCCGGCTATGTTGGGGTCGATACTTGCTAACAGGGTATAATATAATTCGTTAGCGTCAGCCGGATTATTGATATTAACCATTTTACCGCTGTTCAAAGTTGGCCCAACAGGGTTGATAATCCTGTCCATATTGTAGGTGGTCGCAATATGCCGATACGCATAGTTCGGGTCACATGGGTCTAATAAGCTATTACCGTTTGCTCTCTTAAACCAGTTATTGAGTTCTATTCCTCCAAACTCCACTGGTGTTGATATAGTCTTATTTCGAAATTCACCTCCCCACGACTCCAGTCGTGCATCTATATCGGTATGATTCAGCAAAAACCTGTTTCGCACTTCAAGCTCATCTGAAATATCAAACGGTGTATAAGGACCGCATGGGTCGTTATAACGCCAAACAACATTTTTCTTGTATTCATCCAAATCCAGCGGGTCAATACCCCCAAAACCATAATTTGCTCTTGCATTGAGCAGCTTTGTTTCGTCATTCGCGTCGTACACACCCCACGGCCGCCACGATAAAGCCATTAAGTTTATCTGCATTTGGCTTGAGCCGTCAATATGAACAATTTCCGGGTCGCAGGGGTCGAATTTATAGCTGGTGTTGACATTTAACATTGCGCCGTTGTCGATTATTCTAACGGCTGCGTAAATCGGTCTGCCTTTGCTGGAAGTGATATTGTCGAGCTTTACCCACATAGAATCAGATACGCCGTCGCCATCGGCATCGGCGAAGTACAAATCGTTTGGGTCACCTGTGTAACCGTTGCTGTCACCTATCTCGGCCGGTTCTTGATAATCGTCTATAATAACGGAGCGTAGATTCCAAAAGTCCTGTGGTCCGAACCTGTAGTAGATATCACTTATTTGTCGCCAGTAATATATATCATCTAAAGGGGTTGGCGTACCCCTATCATCAACCTTTGGCTCCAACGATGCCAGCCAGGCGTTATCCGCATCGGGATAATCGTAGTATTCCTGACTCGGCTTTACGGGGACATCTGAAGCCAATTCCTGCGATATCTTTGCGATGACGGTATCGACGGCGAGATTGAGCGTTTTATTTTCCGCAATGGCCGACGTTGACATCTTGTCGATGCGGGCGACCATAGCGAACATCACGCCGACAACGGCCAATAAGCTGACCAGAACCACCGCCAGAATCAAGGCCGAACCTTTCGGCCTTGGTGATTTGTGGTTTGTGGTTAGTGATTTGTTCTTACGGCTTTGCATTTCTTTTCAAGCTCTTTATAAGGTTCATCAGCATACGGCTTTCATATTCCAACTCATTTTCCAGTTCCAATGCTTCTGCTTCTGAAATATATTTCCTCCTACAAGCAATTATCGACTGAGTATTCAGTTCTGCGCATGATCCGAACGAGATATACAGAAATTGCTTATATTCGGCGGTATGCCCTCTAGAAAAACCCTCAGCAACGTTTGAGGGAATACTAACCGCCGACTTTCTCATCTGTGAGGTAAGCCCATAGCGTTCTTGAGGAGGAAATTTGTCTGTTAGATCATACACGCGATCAACAATTTCCACTCCTTTTTTCCAGACGTCTAATTCCTTATAGCTTCTTACCTTCATTGTTCCTTCTTAAAAATAGCAGTTAGAAAGTCATCCTAAATTCACTATCCACTAATCACTATTCACTATTCACTTAATGCCACCATGGTGACTACCTCTCAAGGTATATTATGTGCGTAAACGTCCTGCCGTTCTTTATAATCCCCTTCGAATCATAAAGCGTAAAAGTAAATTTCAGAGCGCGCGGCCACAGTTGTCTCGGCATTGCTGGCGTCCAAACTTTTCCGGACGGTATTGTATTAGGGTCCGGAAGCCAACGCAGCAAAGTGGTATTTGCATCCGTCCACTCTACCACAACCTCACCGACACTCTGGCACATTAACCGTCTGATGTTGTTGGGATCAGATTGGATATCTGCTGAAACGCCATTAACTAAATTTTTGGCAAGGGTTTGGGTAATAATTGGATTAGCTTTGTAATAAGCATAGCTGTTGGGATCACAGTCAATTCTCGAAACACCCGGCGTAATCAACAAAACATCTCTTGCCAAGTTCCACTTGCTTACTATCCGGTCAGAAAGAAAATCCAAAGAATCGGCATCGTGCCCAAAATAAACCCTGGCTATATTGCTTCTTATATCTGGCTCGAACCACGATTGAAAATCGCCGGTGCTGAAATAGTAAAGTCTGTCTGCCCGGAAATCTGCCGGTATGGAGTTTAGATATTCTCTTCTGTTGATTTCTTCACAGTGCAGTATTAAATACCCGTCTTTCTGAAGGCCTTTGAAATCGCTGTTCAATTGGTCGGTGATGGCGCGGAGCTTCTGCATAATCTCGGAGTTTGCGCCGGCGGTGCGGTAGGCCTCTATGCAGGTCTTGAAAATCACGCTTGAAAAGCCGAGCACCATACTAAGTAGCGCAATAGCGACCACAAGCTCAATTAGTGTAAAGCCCTTTTTCATTTTTTCTGCCACCAAGCCACGAAGACACCAAATCAATTAATTATTGATTATTTTTTTAACTTTAGGCACCTTAGCTCACTTTAGGCACTTGTTAAAACCTGATTACCTTCTGATAAACCGCCACACACGGGTATCTTCCGCCGCCAGCCGGCGGCGGAACAACCCAGACCGAACCAACCGAACCGCCCTGCCAGTTTCTATCGAGTAGAATTATGCTATCGTTGGGAGATGCATAACGCTCCAGCACCCTGTATATGTCGCCTGTTTTATTATCCACTATCGTATAGCCGTCATTGATAAAAGTTTTCTTGCCAGATTCTATTACAAGCTCATCAGCAGAACCGATGGCGGGCACACCGACGTCGACCTGCACCGCAACGGGCCTGTCTCCTGCCCCACCCCAATATACAGTGCCGCCGCCGATTTTTCTGCTGACAAAGACCGTTACCTGAACACTAGGATTTGGGTTAATTACGGGGTTGTATACTTCTATAAGCCTGCAAAGGGCCGACCAGTAATACTGTTTTTGTGAATTAGTATAGGTCGAAGGATACGCAAATTCGTCGGCGGTAAGTGGTACTAAATCATTAAAATCGTTGCAATCAGTGGGCGAGAGATTCGATATCCAATTCAAGTCGATACCACCATACAGCTTTATCTTTGCGAAGGCCTCGTCGGCTGTTACCGCTGCGACGGTTCGCTCGGTGGCGATTGTCGTAAAATGGATAGCCACGGGAAATACGCCCGCTACGAAAATCATCCCGACGGCCAATGTCCCGATAGCCAATAAGACCTCGATAAGAGAAAAACCCTTTTTAGTTCGTAGTTTATAGTTCATAGTTCGTAGCAAAATCGTTTTTTTTTTTTTTCAAATACTATTAACTAACGACTATCTATAATTGTCCCCGTATATGGGTTAATATAAACCGGCTCTAACTTGTACAAATAACCGGAATACGGCTGATATTTGTCCAATGCCTGTCTGAATTTATCCTTTTCATAAATAACAAAATAGTTCCGGCTTGATTCTTGCCCCAAACCCAAACCTGTATAATCATCCTGATAAAACATTGCAATTTCTTCAAGTTCCACGTTAAACACTGTATTAAATATATCATCTTCACTGCTATCATTTATTTGGCCATCTCTATTCCTGACTCGCACATCGTGTATGACCATTTTGCCAGTTGGTGAAAAAATAATCGAAAATGTAGTTGTATCTCTTACTCTGTTTGGGTCATCTATCTCGTTATCGTAATCGATAAAGTCGTCTCCGGAATATCTGGGGTTTGGATTGGTTCTATATCTCAAATCCATCACGCCTAAATTGTCAGGCAGTTTTATCGGCTGAGTGCCTTCAACCGCCCGGAAGAAATAGGCCCCTATTGCAGGGTCATTGATTATGAAAATCATATATTGAGACGCTTTTAGCGGGCCGGCCGGGTGGTAGGCCTTCTGAAACCGGACGCCGGCGTAGCGCTGCCGTTCTGCGGCGATTGCGCGGGCGGAAGACAGGGCCGCGCCTATCATCGCCTTTGTGCTGCCTTCGGTGGCTAACGAGTTAAAAAACGTGCGGATGGCCGGCAGCCCCAGCGCGGCAAGCATCGCCGCAACTGCGATGACAACCGTCATCTCCATCAATGTTACACCGGATTGTCTGCGTTTTGCTTTCATTTCTTATCTACTGGTTATGTCATCAACAGTATCAAAAACCCTGTCCGGCCCCGCCGAGGTTATTACAGGAAAGGTCTTTTTGCTATCTCTCATATCGTCAAAGGTAGGCGCCCGTTCATCGTAATAGTCATATCGCAGGGTTGTGCCCCAACAATCGATAACTCTCATCAAGGGAACGATGCTGCCAGCGACGTTTATCGTTATAGGTGTACGATTATTGTCGAGATTGGTAATAAAGGATTTATCAACCTTGTCGAGCGTAACCCGACAATCAGGAACTCTGCTTAAAAAGAAATACATCGCCTCACTGCCAGAATAGTTCGGGTCATTAGTGCCGCTGATAATTGAAACATCCATAGCACCCAGAGCACTCATCAGCGTTGTTCTAAGGTCAAAATTAGGCGGGTTACTGAAAAGGTAATCGTTGCAGTCAAGCGGGAAGTCGAAATCGGCATAGTTCAGGTCTTTATAGCGGTAGCCGTAATCGGCGAACTGCTCAAGGGCGCAGTTGAGGATTTCGAAGGTGTTCTTGACGAGCTGCTCTTTGCCCTGATTGTCGATACGTCTGGCCAGGCCGATTACCATACCGGCCAGAATCGCAATTACCACCACGACAACCAGAATCTCGACAAGCGTTACACCGGCCGTGCCTCTGTAGCTGTTTGTTATATGTCTCATAATTTTTCTTAAGCCCGTAGAGTCCACAGAGAAAATCAAATATCAAAACCACAAATCAAAGTTCAAAAATATCGGCTTTTGATTTCCGCACTTTAATTTTTAATTCCTCTCTGTGCTCTCTGTGTTCTCTGCGGCTAATTTTTTACTTATTAAAAATTACGAATATCGTCGCTTGTGCCGTACAGGCCGTCCGCCCCCGCTGAAATCAATATGTAAGAATCCGGCCTGTAAGGCCAGTCTATATTTACTTTTGGATCCAACACACCTTTTTCAGAATAAAAATTTGCAATATAATCGTTATTCCAGTGTGGTTGCCCATCCCCAATTTTTCCTAAATCAATAAGAGGCAAATTATCGTAGGCACTGTAGATTCGGTCGTTCCACGCAACAGAGGGGTCCATTGTTTTACTGGAGGTGTTTGCCTTGTAATAAAGAATCGGTGTGCCCGCCTTAACCATTTTTCCCCCGATTGGTATTTTCTTTACACCGAATACATCACAAATTACAAATGTATCTGGTTCCAACACCGGGCCGATGTCATCAAACAAGCCGGGCTTGTTGACCGGGATGTTACCCAGTCTAAAAGCGTTAGTAGTTGCAAGCTCCAGATAAGGCCCTCGTCTCTCTTCCAGAGTATCCGGAACACCATCAATATTATTGTCTCTCACCTTATCCGGGTCGTATGTCCACGGCCCACTTGGAGTCAGCCCATCGTAGCCATCTGCTCTCCAGGCCGAGTCAGGATGGAATCCCATTAAATCCCAGCCCAGAAGCGCCTCGGCGAGTTTTTGTGCGCCGCAGTAATCTTCAGGCGGTGGTGGTGCCGGTCTCCATTCAGACGGGGGATAGTCGCCGTAATCATTCTTAAAAGCCATTAGAGCCATATCGATGGTGGTAAGCTGATGCTTTTGTGCAGTCTCTTTGGCGATTCTGCGCACCATACTCATAGCCGGTATGAGAAGCCCGACTAATATCGCTATTATCACCAGGACAGTTAACAGCTCAACAATAGTAAACCCCGTTAGAAAGCTCACCCCGTTTAGAGATTTATCTCTAACGGGGCTCAGGTGGGGCTTTAGACCCCACCCTCGCTGCACATTTTTTACTCCGCCCAAAGTGCGGAGCTTTCTTTCTAACGGGGTAAAGCCAAATCTTTTCCTCATTGCTTACTCCAATCCATACACCCAGCTTCTCTGAAGCCACTCATCTGCCATTACAGAGATATCGTCGTAGTCAACTTCTCCGGAGTTATCGACGTCGGCCCTGATGCAGCTTTGCCCGCTGCGCCAATAGCCGGCTAAAATCGCAAAGTCTCTCAAATCGACAACGCCGTCATCGTTAAGGTCGGAAGCCAACAGTTCTGCCTCGTAACAATTATCTTCCTGGTAGTTTCTCCAGTCGCTGTTATCCAGCCAGCCGTCGGAAAAGACCATAAGGTCAAGTTCATTTATTATGTTGTCTTCATCCTCAAATAAATCGTGTTCGTAATCCGGGTCCGGCTCTAACCAGTGGCCGGCCAACATCGCAAAATCGACAAAATCAATATAGCAGTCGCGGTCAAGGTCTTCGGGCAGATAGCCGAAACCGCCGCAGTGCGTATCAAACTTTACAAAATCCCAGCGCGTTCTGTATTCCACATAGGGCTTAAACACCTCGGTTACGTTTGACCTTATAGCCAACGACAATGTATGGGGATTTTCATCTTTATATATCTCATTGACATCAATTGTCTGGTTCCGGTACTCATCGTTCGAATCAGGCGTCCAATCATTCGAGTCCCAAACCACGCTGCCGTCAATTAGCACAAGCGCACTGCGTAAGTTCGGGTCCCAGGGAGAAGATGAATATGAAGAACTCACTTCGAGGTCAAAAATAATCTCATTAACGTCTGTAAGGTACACCTGCTGAGAGACCATTGCCTTATCCCCTGCATTACATTTTGCATCGTACTTGGAATAAAGGGTCAAAGAATAACCGCCGTTGATATAGGTTGACCAGGTTGTATCTACATATCCGCCGAACTTAGTTGTAGGTACATTGACGTCGCAGAAGTATTTAGGCGGCTTTACCGTAACGTCGGCTATCTGGCCGTCATATTCGAAACTGCCGTTTCTAACTAAGCTGACCGCCGCCTGCACATCGTTTGTAAATAGTAATCCAGCCATTATCGCTGTGAAAAATATTGTCTTTTTCATCACCGCTTCTCTCCGATTCCCGGAACGCTTGTTAACAACCGATTATCTCTCAAAATTGAATACATCGTCATCCGTGCCATACAGACCGTCAAAACCCGCCGAAATCAGGATATACGAGTCCGGCCTGTACGGCCTGTCGATAGCAGCAACCTTTTCATTCTTTGTCTTTTCATAGAATATCTCAGGGCGTGGCACGACACCATCCGGCGTTTGGCCGCCTGAAGCCATAGGATGTTGATGCGCAGTATCCCACGGCAAATCAAGGTCAACCAATTCTATATTATCATTATAGTTGTAAATGTTATCGGTGCCCGGGCTGTTGGGGTCATGTAGCACCTTTGACGTATCCGCCTTGTAGTAAAGTATGGGCATACCGACCTTTTTTCCGGTCTCACGGTGCCTTACGCGTGTATATACGTCACACAGGACAAATAAGTCTTCAAAAAGAAGTGCCGTGTTTCCAGGCCCGTATAAATTTTTTAGTCTGTAGGCATTGGCATTCTCAACCGGCAGATAAGGGCCTTTTCTGGCCCTTACGTTCTCAACATGGACAGGTGTAGTCAAATCCAGAGAGCTGGGATATAAATCGTCATAAGGAGCAGGCAAGGCGGGATTTCTGCCGTCACTTCTAAAAACCGAGCTTGGATGAAGGCCCAGCAAGTCCTGCCCCACCATTGCCTCGGCCAGCTTCATAGCACCGCAGTAGTCCACTGGCGGGGCGGCTGTGTCCTGTGCGTCAGAGGGCGGATAATCATCGAATTCGCCGTGGAAAAGGTCGAGTGCAACACCGATGCTGTGGAACTGTGCCCTTTGTTTTACATCTCTGGCGTATCGCTTGACCATATTCAAGGCCGGCACAAGCAGGCTGATGAGGATTACAATAATGCTCATAACGGTCAGCAGCTCTACGATAGTAAACGCTCTTTTTCTATTGGGTTTTTTGATAATCGGCTTCACCTTACTCTCCTTAATTGCTTAATTAAACGCTTAATTTGTCGCTCTGATTCTTACGCGCCGCCGCTTAAGCCGGTAATAACCTGTATCATCGGCAGAAACACCGCCAGCACGACGACCATAACGATACTGCCGAGCATCAGAATCATAATCGGCTCAAGCAGAGACATCATCGAGCCGACCATTACATCAACCTGTTCATCATAGTTGTCGGCCACCTTTAGAAGCATCTTGTCCAGGTCGCCTGTCTCCTCACCTACGGAAACCATGCTGGAAACGATAAGGTCCACGGTCTTGGACTGACGCAGCGGACCGGCAAAGGTATCGCCCTGCCTGATAGAGTTATGAACATTGCCGAGCATATTGGAAAAAACCTCATTTCCCGTTGTTTCCTGCGAGGTATTGATGGCATCGAGAATCGGCACTCCCGCACCAATCAATGTCCCTAATGTTCTTGTCCACCGCGTAACAGCTATTTTACTACTGAGCGAGCCGATAATCGGCAGCTTTAATTTGATAGCGTCCAAAACGAACCTGCCGGCGCGAAATTGCCTTACCAGCTTGAGCACAAAGATTGCCGCGACCGGCACCAATAGCAGAATGAGCCACCCGAATCGGTATGCAATCCAATTGCTTACTCCAAGGACTGTCGTTGTTACGGGGTTCAATTCGCCTTCTACCATCTCCTCGAGCACACCCTTAAACTGCGGTATCACGTACTTCATTAACAGCAAAAGAATAACGAAAGCAGCGCTCAAAACCACTATCGGATAAACCATTGCGCTCTTAACACGGGACCTGAGTTTCTGGGCCTTTTCCATAAAGTCGGCAACACGTGATAAAATTAAGTCCAGCACGCCGCCGGTCTCGCCGGCCGCCACCATCCCGACTGTCAGCCGGTCAAAGGCACGGGGAAATCTGCCCATCGCCTCCGATAGCGTTGCGCCGCCTTCTATCTCATCACCTACATAACCAATGACCTTCTTAAATGTTCCGGACTTCTGCTGCTCCTCGAGAATTCTAAGCGAGCGCAGAATCGGCAGACCCGCATCCTGCAGCGTCGAAAGCTGCCTTGCAAACTGGGTTACTAACTTAGCTTTGACCCTTCCTCCGGCGCCGCGTCTGCGTTTCGGTTTTGCGGCCTTTGCCGCCGCTTTTTTTGTGACACCGTGCACACGAACCTTTGTGGGGAAATACCCCATATTACGTATCTTGCTTATCGCCTCTTTCTGACTCAGCGCCTCTACCTCATCTTTTACCGCCACTCCCTGCGAGTCTAGCGCTTCATATTTAAAGACAGGCATCTTGAACACCTCCTTCGGATTAACACTTAGCTATCGAGTCCCGATTTATCAAAAGTTTGTTCTACTTACGCCTCCTCCGTAGTTGTTTCTTTTAGCACCTCGTCTATAGTGGTAATGCCATCGTAGATTGCAGCCAACCCGTTCTCTCGCAACAGTCTCATACCGGCCCTTTGGCCGGCTGTACGCAGAACGTTCGTCGAGGCCTGATTCATAATCAAATCGCGTATCTCGTCATTAAATGGCATAATCTCGAAAATACCTATTCGACCCCTATAACCCGTGTTGTTGCACTTTTTACAGCCTCGGCCGTAGTAAAACTTTTTACCTTTGACATCATCCGGTGTCAGTCCCAATTCCATTAGCTGAACTTCAGTTGGCTCAAATGGTGTTTTGCAATCCTCACATATTCTTCTAATCAAACGCTGGCTAACAATGGCCTCCACCGTGGCGGTAATAAGAAACGGCTCGATGCCCAAATCCAGAAGCCGTGCTACCGAACTCGGCGCATCGGTTGTATGCAATGTGGTAAACACTATATGCCCCGTCAGAGATGACTGGGCTGCAATTTCCGCTGTTTCAAGGTCGCGAATTTCACCAACCAGGATAATATCAGGGTCCTGACGCAAGATTGACCGCAGACATCTTGCAAATATCAGCCCAATATCCGGCTTCATTTGAACCTGTATAACGCCGTCAATGTCATATTCTATAGGGT
The DNA here is from genome assembly GCA_964405375.1 of uncultured Pirellulales bacterium. Taxonomy (GTDB): domain Bacteria; phylum Planctomycetota; class Phycisphaerae; order Sedimentisphaerales; family Anaerobacaceae; genus CAYONQ01. Next base: position 10,887 of record CAYONQ010000037.1, on the reverse strand, counting down.
CTTCAGTGGTGATTATTTTCGTCTCAATGTTATTAAGTTCGGTCAAGGCAGCGTAAAGAGTGGTAGTTTTGCCGCAGCCGGTCGGGCCGGTTACAATTACAATCCCGTTGGGCTTGTGGATAAGCTGACGGATTAATTCGAGGTCGTTCTGTCTGAGACCCAGTTTCTCCATATCCAGACTGACCTGGCTTCTGTCTAAAACACGCAGCACGACGCTTTCTCCGAACATCGTAGGCAGGACACTAACACGCAGGTCAACCGGATTGCCGTGGACGGTCAGCGATATTCGACCATCTTGCGGCAGCCGCCTCTCAGCAATATCCAGATTTGCCATAACCTTTATACGCGAGCTAAGTGCCGCAGCAATGTGTTTTGGTGGAGGAATCATCTCGTAAAGCACGCCGTCAATGCGGTAACGCATCTTGTATTCATTTTCAAACGGCTCAAAATGAATATCCGAGGCCTTATCACGAATCGCCTGCAGCAAAACCAGATTCAGCAGTTTCTTAACAGGGTTCGACTCGGACAGCTCCTTTAGTTCATCCAGGTCAATACTTTGGTCCCTGCCTGCAAACTCTACCAACAACTTATCCTCCTGTATTTCACCTATCAGTTCGTTTATGCTATCTTTGTCTTCTTGGCCCTCATAATACTTGGTTAAAGCGCTCTCCAACGCCTCAGGGTCAGTTATCTTCGCCGAAACCTTAAAGCCCGTCAGCGTGCTTAAGTCGTCGGTCGCTCTGAAATTGTCAGAACTATCAAGGACAACAACCAGCTCGTTTTGCTCCTGGTTGTATTCGACCGGAACGATATGATACGTCTTTGCCATTTGTGCCGGCACCTTCTCGATCACGCCGGGGGGGATATCGATATTGTCGAGGCTTACGTATTCCATGCCCCGCTGTGCTGCCAAGGCAATCTGCAACTGCTTTTCATCAATCAATCCAAGTTCGAGGAATATCTGACCTATTTGCATGCCCCCGTGCCGCTGCTTCTGGATTTTTAGGCATTCATGAACCTTCTCTCTGGTCAGAACACCCATTTTTATGAGTACTCTGCCGAGGGTTCTACCTCTTAACTGTTCCATTGGGGGCAGAGTTTTTGTCATTTTTACCTTTTCCATAATGGGTTTTCCTCTAATTAGTTCCTCTTCAAATCTGACTTATTATATCACATTAAGACCTTTTTGGCAAGTAAATTACGAATTGGACACTCGGTTATTAAGACTACAAGAAATGCCTATTTTAATGCTTTGGAGATTTTTAAGAGCAGAAGAAATCGCCTTTCCGTCTCCTCAACGCAAAAAAAATGGCTTTATATGCCTCTGCGACCCGGCTAAAATCTGTTTTTCTCCCTTTGCCGCTGGCTATGCAGTCCTCAAAACTGGTCCCATATCCTCCAAATCCAGCTTTTTGCCCTTTACTTTTCCCAGCTTGGCGATGACCTTTTCCTGCAAGGTGGCCGGCTGACGGGCCTTATCCAGCATTTCTGTTGAAGTTATCTTGCCCATCTCGTAAAGCTGCCAAAGATGCTCATCAAGAAGCTGCATCCCTAACTTTTTACCTGTTTGAATGCTCGAATCAATTCGGTAAGTCTTATTTTCACGGACAAGATTGGCAATGGCAGACGTTACAACCATAAACTCAAAGGCGGCAATTCTTCCCTTGCCGGTAGCCAAAGGACAAAGTACCTGACTAAGAACCGCCATCAGGTTGCTGGCCAACTGAATGCGAATCTGCGACTGCTGGCTCGGAGGAAACACATCAATAATTCTGGTTATGGTCCCTGCAGCACTTGTTGTATGCAGCGTGCTAAAGACAAGATGGCCGGTTTCAGCAGCCCTGATGGCTGCCTCAATTGTCTCAAGATCTCGCAATTCCCCTACCAAAATCACATCAGGGTCCATTCTTAGAATACGCCTTAACGCCTCCCCAAAACTCGGGACATCGACGCCGACTTCTCGCTGGTTAACGATGGACTTTTTATGCTTCTGATAATATTCAATCGGCTCCTCAATGGTTATGATATGGCGGTCAAGATTTTCATTAATATAGTTTATCATACTCGCCAGCGTGGTCGTCTTGCCACAGCCCGTCGGGCCCGTAACAAGAAACATCCCTCTCGGTCTGTGGCACAAAGCGGAACAAACCTTGGGCAAACCTATCTCCTCAAAACTCATAATCTTCGTCGGGATAAGACGTAACACTATCGAAATGTCACCTTTTTGCCGAAAAACAGACACGCGAAATCTCGCCACATCCCCAAAGGCAAAACCGAAGTCGGTTCCGCCTTCTTCCTGAAGCTCCTGCTGATTCCGCTCAGGAGTAATGCTCTTCATCAAAGCAATCGTATCGTCCGCCTCAAGAACCTTTGTCTCCAGGGACCTAAGCTGGCCATCTATTCTTAATATCGGCGGCCGGTTGGTAACAAGGTGTATATCTGAGGCCCCCTGCGTTACGCAGGCCTGCAATAAGCGGTCCATATTAACTGTTGCCATTTGAAAATCCTCAATAACCTATCTTGTTTAATCCACGAGCGCACCTTCTGTTCGGGTTATCCTGACAACCTCTTCAGGTGTTGTTGTTCCATTGAATATCTTGATCTTGCCGTCCTCCATTAGTGTTCTCATCCCGCTTGCCTTTGCTGCTTTCCTCAATTCGGTAGTGGGTGCCTTTGCAAATGCCAATTCTCTTATCTCACTGTTCATTTCCACCATCTCAAATATAGCGATACGGCCCTTGTAACCGGTATCCTGGCACTGGCTACAGCCGGTTCCTTTGTAGGCAGGATGCTTTTCAATATCTGTTGGTGTAATACCGAGCATCTTTAAGTGGTACGGGTCTGGATTTTCGTCAACCGCCTTGCAGTTTTCGCAGATGACTCTCACAAGCCGCTGTGCCATAATGGCCTGTATCGAACTGGCTACAAGAAACGGCTTAACGCCCATATCTATTAGACGAGTAATCGCACTGGGAGCATCGTTAGTGTGCAGAGTGCTGAAAACCAAATGCCCCGTAAGTGCTGCCTGAATCGCAGTATCCGCCACGACGCCGTCTCGAATTTCGCCAATGAGTATAACGTTAGGGGCCTGTCGCAGCAACGCTCTAAGAATCCTATCAAATGTCAGTTTAATTTCTTCTCTAACCTGGCACTGATTCATCCCATCAAAGCTATACTCCACAGGATCCTCGGCCGTAACGATTTTTCTGTCCGAGGTATTAAGTTCCTGTAACGCTGCATACAGAGTTGTGGTTTTACCGCTGCCGGTCGGGCCTGTAACCAAAAAGATGCCGTTGGGCCTTCTGATTATCCGTTGAAACAGCTCGTAATTATCCTGCTCAAACCCTAATGACCGAATACCGATTTTGACCGCATCGGGGCGCAGAATTCGCAACACCACGCTTGGTCCATGATTGCCCGGCAGAGATGAAACACGAAAATCAATATCCTGGCCTCCAATCATACGCTTGATTCTGCCGTCCTGCGGCAATCTCTTCTCGGCAATATCCATACCGGACAGAATCTTAAAACGGGTAACCAGCGGCGCCTGCATATTCTTGGGAATGTTGTCTTTCTCTAAGCAGACTCCGTCAACACGGTATCTTATACGCACCCTGTCAGTCATTGGCTCAATGTGGATGTCACTGGCACGCATATAGTAAGCGTTATCTATTATGAGGTTCGCCAATCTGACGATGGGAGCATCGTCATCACCACCTTCGGCCTGGATCCGAATGGCCTCTGCTTTCAACTCGTGACCGGCCTCGGCAAGTTCGGCGGCAGTCGCATCGATACTATGTTTAAGCCGGTCGTCTTCCTCGTTTTCTACCTTGTCGAATGACTCCTGGATGTAGGAACGAATCTTTGCAGGATTCGCAAGACAACAATCCAGTTCCGCATTCAGGCGAAATCTCACTGCGTCCATTGCGTCCAGGTCCAGCGGGTCGCTAATAATCAGCTTCAATCTGCCGTTGTTCATACCCAATGGCAGGATATTATGTCTTTTTATAAGGTCCTCCGGGATGAGCTTCATTGTCTCGGGCGGAATAGCGGTTTTATCCAGGTTCACATACTGCAACCCGGCTTGCTTGGCAATTGCCTTGGTCAGGGTCTCTTCGTCCACAAGACCCGATTCGAGCAGTACCTGGCCCAGCCGTTTATTCTTGGCCTTCGAGGTCTTGATAGCATTGATAAGCGCATCCTTTTTTACCAGCCCTGCCTTATAGAGTATCTCGCCTAAATGTCTGCGTGTTCTGGCCATATTTACCTGACTATTCAATCGTTATTCTGCTGATATGGACAGCACATATTATAACATTATTGGCACAATTAGTCAAATCTACAATTTTAACCGGAGCATATTCAGGGCTGTCTGGGCTGCTCGAAGCCGTATTGATTCTCTATCGCCGGGGAAAATAAATCGCTCGGTCTCCAATCCGACATCGGAATCTATGCTGATATATACCAGACCGACGGGCTTTTGTTCGCTTGCACCGGTTGGTCCAGCTATGCCGGTTATGCCAATGGCAAAGCTTGTTCCGGCCTTTTTCCTGGCACATCGGGCTATGCTCTCTGCCACCTGTTCACTGACAGCGCCATATTTTTCAATCAACTCCGCCGGCACGCCAAGCTCGCCGATCTTGGCCTCATTGCTGTAAGTAACCCAGCCGTGTGTGAAATATCTGCTTGCGCCGGGAACATCAGTCAGCAGCTTGGCCAAAGTGCCGCCCGTGCAGGACTCCGCCACAGCGATTGTCTTTTTACTCTTGGCCAACCTTTGCCCCACCGCATCAGCCAAAGTCTGCTCGCCCGTGCCGTAAACCAGTTCTCCAAGTGTATCTCGTACTAATTTCTCATCCTTTTCAACCATCCGTTGTGCCCTATTTTTATCTCTTGCAGTTGCGACAATATCTAATGTAATCACGCCCCGCTCGACCGTACAGTTGATTAACGGATTTCTGCCTCGCTGGCAAAGCCCACCGAGCAATTCGCCGATTGTTGATTCGCCCGCTCCAAAGCACTTTAATTTTCGTATCACCACAGCCTGCCCGCCGGCAAGTCTCTTCAGCTCCGGCAAAACCGATTCTTCAAACATCCGCTTCATTTCCGACGGCACGCCAGGCACAGCAATAACCAATTTGCCTTCTACTTCAGCCATAATCCCCGGTGCCGTGCCGAGATTGTTCACAAGCGCCTTTGTGCCGGCTGGTATATACGCCTGAATCCTGTTCTTTGCAGACATTTGCAAGTTTCTCTCGGCAAAAAACCCCTGGATTCTTTCGAGAAGCTCGTTCTGCAGTTGCAATTCGGCACCGACCAACTTGCCGAACGCCTGACGGGTCAGGTCATCGTCGGTCGGCCCTAAACCGCCGGTTGCTAACACTATATCCGCATCGCCGCTCGCCAACTTCAGCGCCCCCACAATCGAATTTACATCATCGCTGACAGTATAGGAACTGATAACAGGAATACCGATTGAGAAAAGCTCTCTGCTAAGATATGCAGCATTGGTATCTATCGTCTGCCCGTTGAGAATCTCATTTCCGATGCTGACAATGCTTGCCTTTTTCATAAATCTAAAATTCAATTAGTGCCTTAACCACCCCGTCTCGATACTCAGCAACCATCTCAAAGGCATCCTGGGTTTGTTCGAGTTTGAACCTGTGTGTTATCATAAAATCGATGTTGACTTTACCGGCGGCAATCAAGTCAATCGCACGTTGTGTGCAGTCGTTCTGTCTGCGAATGTTTACAATAGTGATTTCTCTTCTGCGTATCTCATCGATAATAAACGAGATGCGCTCGAGACGCGGAGCCCCGATAAATACTAACTTACCGCCCGGCTTGAGCAATTCGACCGCCTCGTCGAGCGTACTTTGTTCGCCTGCGCATTCGTAAACGGTATCTATCCCCAACGGCTCCTGCTCGCCAATTCCCTTTACAATATCACTGCTGTCAGGATTACCGACCCAAACGGCGCCGGCCTTCCTTGCAATCTCCATACGCTCCTCTATCCTGTCAGTCATATAAATCGTTTCTGCTACTTCCACCTGAGCTGCCGCCATACAGCTAAGTCCTATCGGCCCGGACCCCAGAATCGCAATCTTTGCCTTTTTCGGCATCTGTGCCCGCTTCACAGCGTATACCCCTATCGCAAATGGCTCACACAAGACCCCCTGCTCAAGTGTAATCGTCCCATCAGTTGGAAAGCAACTCTTCTCCGGCATAACAATATACTCGCATAAACAGCCGTTACCCTGCCCCGGCGTGCCGAGAAACCGTAACTTCCGGCAGGTGTTCTCTCTGCCGGCCTTACACTGGTCACACGCATAACACGGCGCCGCAGGGTCAACCACTATCTCATCGCCCGCTTTAATGCGTGTAACCGCCCTGCCGACCGCTTTAACTGTAGCGGCACATTCATGACCGATTATGAAAGGGTATTCGACAACCTGTGAGCCGATTCTGCCCGTCTTGTAGTAATGCACATCGGAACCGCAGATACCGACCTTCTCGATTTTCAATAAGACATCAGTTTCTTTTTCTATGCTCGGCTCCGGCACATCTGTTAATTCCATCTGCCGAATGCCGGTCGATACAACCGCCTTCATAAATCAGTAACCTCCATATATATCAGACGTTGAATCTGAAATTGATAATATCGCCGTCCTTAACGATGTAATCTTTGCCTTCGAGCCGGATTTTGCCGGCCGCCTTGACGGCCTTCTCGCTGCCGAGATCTTTCAGGTCGTCGAAGCTGAAGGTTTCGGCCTTTATAAACCCGCGCTTGATATCGCTATGCACTTTACCCGCTGCATCGAGTGCAAAAGTGCCGTCCTTTATGGGCCAGGCACGCAATTCACCCGAGACCACCGTTAAAAAGCTGATTAGCCCCATCACAGAATAACAGCTTCTAACGAATTTGCTCGCTGCCGATTCAGTGATATTCAAATCAGCCATAAACTCGCCCCTGCTGCCGGCGTCCAATTGTGACAGCTCATATTCCAGCTTGGCACAAATAGTGATGACCGGCACAGAGCTGTCAAGACGACCGCTAAAATCGGACTTCTCAGCCAACCGGTCCTCGCCGACATTTACCGCAGCCACAATCGGCTTCAAGGTCAGAAATCCGAGGGACTTTATCATTTCCTGTTCTGCTTCGGTTTCAACAACGCTGCTTATTGGTCTTTCCGATTCAATCGCCTCCTGCAGTTTCTTTTGCAGGGCCAATTCGGCCTTATCATGTGCCTGGGTCTCGGTTGGCTTATAGACCTGTTTTTCAAGCCGTTCTATACGAGTGGCGACAAGTTCCAAATCGGCTAACAGCAGTTCGGTCTGCAGCTCCGCCAAATCCCCCGCCGGGTCTATTCTATTTCGATAAGGCGGCACCGCCGGCTCCTCAAACGCCCGCACAACCAGAACAAGCATATCAACGGTTCTTATCTTGTTAATCAGCCGCCTGGCTGCGTCCCGACCATGCTCGTCGGCAAAGTTAAAGCCCGGCACATCGAGACAGTCGATTGTCGCATAGGTTGTTTTCTTCGGCTTATAATACTCGGCCAGCCAATCCAGCCGTTTATCCGGAACCGCCACAATGGCCTCTTCAATTGCCGTCGAGCCGGCCGGCGGTATCGCCTTGCCGCCTAAACCCGCAAAAATAGTGCTCTTACCCGACTGCAATAGGCCCAGTAGTGCGACTTTCAATTACGCAGCTCCTTTATTTATAAACGCTGTTTCCGTAACAATCGTATGCAACAATAGCAGGGAAATCAACTACCTCAAGTTTTCTTACGGCTTCGGTTCCTAAATCTTCGTAGGCGATTATCTCAGCCGAAACGATATACTTACTGAGAAGCGCCCCCGCCCCGCCGATGGCGGAAAGATGAACCGCACCATATCTTTTCAACGCCTCTCTGACTGCATCGTTTCGATATCCTTTACCGACCATTGCTCGCAGTCCCCCGGCAATCAATTTTGGGCTGAAGACGTCCATTCTTGACGAGGTGGTAGGCCCGGCTGCACCAATTACCCGCCCCGGCGCCGCAGGCGTAGGCCCGACGAAATAGATAATCGCCCCTTCAAGCTCGAATGGCAGCCGCCTCCCTGCCTCTATTGCCTCGCACAGTCTTTTATGCGCCATATCCCGGGCCGTATAGACCACACCGGTTATGACTACCTCATCGCCCACCTTTAACAACCGTACATCCGCTTCACTCAAAGGCGGCCGTAATCTCTTTATTTCACTCATACTTTCCCACCAACTATGGACCGTCATTAAGTTTACAGTATATTAACAATTTTGCGAGTTGAAAAGACACACAACTTTAGATAGTATAATAATACTATTATGGCTAAATACCCCATATTTCTGGAACTGGCCGGTCGCCGTGTGGTTGTTATAGGTGCCGGAGCGGTGGCCGTGAGAAAGGCACAATCGCTGCTGGCCGCAGGTGCCCGCGTGGTAGTGGTAGCTGATAGTATCGATGATATGCTGACGATTCAATATCAGCACACCAACGCCGAACTAATAAAGTCCAGGTATTCAAAGGATTATCTTGCAGGCGCTGTGCTTGTCATAGCCGCAACGAATAAAACGGAGCTGAACAGGCGAATCTACAAAGATTGTCAGCACTTGGAGATTTTGTGTAATGTAGTTGACCAGCCCCAGCTTTGTGATTTTTTCATCCCTGCTGTTGTCAAACGCGGCGACCTGCAGATAGCCGTCGGCACCGGAGGTGACTGCCCCGCCTATGCCGGCCATATAAGAAAGAAGCTGGAGCAGACCTTCACCGACAAGCATGGCCGGTTTCTCGATGAGCTAAAAACGCTTCGAGAACGCATTATTAAAGATGTGCCTGACGCCGGCCGTCGCAAAGCACTGTTAGGACAATTAGCTGACGATGAATCCTTTGAATACTTTATCCGGAACGGCCCCGCTAAATGGCAGCGGTATGCCGACAAACTCATATCAGAGGAGAATAGAAAATCTAAAGTGAGGAACGGCAGCTTTGATTGATTTCACTCTTGCCGGTTTAGTCTATACTGTTTAAATTCAAACTGACCGATTTGTAGCTCTGCCACAGGTAGCAAATGTTAAATGTAAGTCGACTTTTGGCAATACATTCCGCAATTTTGCATTTTGCACTTTGATTTTTACATTTTCAACGTCATCCCGACTCTGTCGGGGTTCCACAATTTTGCATTTTGCACTTTGATTTTTACATTTTCAAACTAACCATCGGTCAGTTTAAGTTTAGACCTCTATCTTCTCAATCACCACTTGCAGATACTTTTGCCGGTGGCCGATGCGCCTTCTGCTGTTTTTCCGTTTGCGAAAGTGCATCGGGTAGAGCTTCCTGCCTTTAACTACCGCATCTTCAGCAGTGGTCTTAAATGAGCCAACAACCCTTGCACCTTCCAGATACGGCGTGCCGATTTTGACCTTTTCACCGTCGCTCACAAGCAGAACTTTATCCATTTCGAGCGTTTTTGCATTGGGTGAAACATCAGTCAGTTCGATATTTAGACAATCGCCCTCGGCGACCTTATATTGCTTTCCGCCTTGTTCAACCACTGCATACATTCTAAAAGCTCCTCGTTTTTATATCCATGGACCGAAACAGGCGGGTATTCTACGCATCCGGCTCTCTTTTGTAAAGCAAATTATCTGATATTTTTATACCCTTCCGTTGACCATCCCGTTAAAATCTCAACAGCCAGTAATCTTGGGAGTGGCTCTATGCAAATAGCTATGATACAGGACAAAATTTTGGCGATGGAGGAACTTGAGCCGGCCTATTTAGACCGCGGAATCTACTTCGGCGATGGCGTTTATGAGGTCGTGCGAAGCTACAACGGAAAAATCTTTGCGCTCGAAGAACACCTCGCCAGATTTGCCGACAACCTGGCTGCAATCAAAATAACCGGTGTGGACATCGACCAAATTCGTTCCCGCATACAGAAGGCCTTTGACACCGCTGGCATTCCCGACGCCAGGATATATTTTCACATCACCAGGGGCTCAGCGCCAAGAAGTCATACCTGGGATGACAACCTTGTGCCAAACTTCTTTTTAACCGTTGCAGAGCTGGACGACGACACGGAGACAAAGACCAACGGCATTGCGGTATCGACTCATCCCGACTGGCGATGGAAAAGATGTGACATAAAGTCGTTGAATCTGTTAGCCAATATCCTTGCTCTCGCCGATGCCGCCAAAAAGGGCTGTGCCGAGGCAATACTGGTAAATAAAGATGGCCTTATAACCGAAGGCGCAGGTTCGGCATTCTTCGCTATATCCGCAAATAACCTGCAAACCGCCCCACTTACGACCAATATTCTGCCTTCGATCACGCGCAAATTTGTGATTGAGGCCGGCAAAAATATCGGATTGGAGATAATCGAAAAATCACTGACAGTTCAGCAGGCAGCAAACACAGATGAGCTTTTTATTGCTGTAACCACTAAAGACATTGTCCCTGTCGTGAAATTTGATGATAAGGTCATCGGTGATGGCAGGCCCGGCAAATATACAAAACTACTCATCGCCGAGTTCCACAAATTTACGATGTAGATTTTCTCTTATACCAATTGGAATTAACTCTTGCGCCCCCACTGTCATTCCCGCGAAAGCAGGAATCCAGTTTTTGTCATATCCAAGAGTATGAACAATGCTGAATCTCCATTACGCGATAAACTCCAATTCACAACAAGCGCACATATTAAATCCAATTGGTATTAGTGTTGTTTTCAGCTTGACACTAACCGACCGTTTTTCGTTCCAGATTGACAAATCTGTACGAACCGGTTATTCTGAGAGTGGTTTCGATTTCCTGCGCCCGTAGCTCAATTGGATAGAGTCGCGGACTTCGAATCCGAAGGTTGCAG
>CAYONQ010000036.1:5158-24253 GCA_964405375.1 uncultured Pirellulales bacterium | reverse complement strand
CAGCGAGGCCGCCGCCCTAAACGTGTAAGCATCATCGCCTACTTTGACAAACGTGATTTGATGGATGTTATCAGTAACAATGGCAGGGTGGAGTTGAAAGTTGTTGGCCGATTAAAAACAGGCCAGTACTTTTATGACCGTGACACTATCAGGATAATCAACCGACGTCCTCCTCCTCCCCGACCCTGGCGCCGTTGGCACCACCGTTAACCCAAATGCCGACACAATGTTTGGAAGCATCCAACATAGCAGAGAAACCTGTTCTGCCTGCCCCGTACCAAATTTTGGTGCGGGGTCATTCTGAACGACCTGTCCTCCATAGCAGTAGCCCTGCTACTGCGGAGGGCGGAAGCGCAGCGGAGTGAAGAATCTATTTTAGCGTACAATCGGAGATTCTCTGCTCGCCTGATTCAGTTTTAAGTTTTACATTTCAGCTTTGCATTTTTACTTTTGCTTTTACGCCTTTTCGTAGTTAAAATTGTTCATCTGACACGTTGCATTGTCGCTTGTTTTAGAGGGCTCGTATGAAAGATTTTTTCGAGAAAAACAAAGTACCCGTAGCTATTATCATTGCGGCGCTTATAATTGCCGGCGCAATCTGGCTGTCAAAAAGGCCTCCGTCAATCAGTCCGCAAAACATAATTTACAGGCAGCCAGCCCCGCCGCAACTACCGAAAACAGCCGAACCGCCGCGACCACCGAAAACAGCCGAACCGCCGCGACCACCGAAAACGGTCGAACCGCCGCGACCACCGAAAGCAGTCGAACCGCCGCAACTACCGAAAACAGCCGAACCACCGCAACTACCGAAAACGGTCGAACCGTTGCAACATCCCGCCACACGCATCGATTACACTGAAGCTCCGAACCACGTGGGAGAATATGCTTGTGTGTCAGGAAAAATAGACCATGTTTATACTTCCCAAAAAGGAACTACATTTCTGAATTTCTGTCCCGATTACAAAACCTGTCCGTTTGGCGTCGTAATTTTTGGTTCGAACGCGTATAAATTTTCCAATCCAAGACAATACGAAAGAAAAACTGTGGAAGTTACCGGCTTGATAAGGTCTTATCAAGGCCGGCCGGAGATTGTTCTCAATGACCCGGGCCAAATCAAAATTTCACCTGTCAACCCTTCATCTATTAAAAAAGCCCCTGCTCTTTACCGCGTTGTGGAAGTAATTGACGGCGACACAATCAAAGTCGATATGGGAGGAAAAATCGAACCTGTCCGGCTGGTCGGGATGGATACCCCTGAGATAGCAGGTTCTCGTAATCCACAGGATGATTATTTCGGCCACGAAGCTGCCCGATATACTAAGCGGCTCTTGGAAAACCAGTCGGTCTATTTAATCCCGGACCCGATGCAGTCAAACAGAGATAAGTACGACCGGCTTCTAAGATATGTCTTTTTGGAAGATGGCACTCTAATCAACGCTAAACTCATCGCAGATGGCTTCGCTTATAATTATATATACCAGCCGTTCCAGTTTATGAAACATTTCGATTATTTAGAGAAGCAGGCAAAAGAAAACCGGTTAGGGCTGTGGAGCGGCAAAAAAACCAAAAACTAATGTGTAACATTACTTCACCTGCCAAATAAGCTTGGCCGTCCCGCGGACAACCTTGTACCCCTTTTATGCCCTATCTACGAATTTAGTCAGCTTAAAGCGAAGCTGTGGTGGCCAAGCCGCCTGTGGACGAAGGCAATGCTCCGTGACAAAGTTCACTTTGAGAGCAGAGCTTGCCGAGAGCACAAAGCTGACTAAAATAAACCTGTGCCCGCGCAGGCGGGTATCCGTGTCAATCAGTGTTTATCTGTGTCCAATTTCTTTGTGCCTTTTTGTGGCAAAAAAATTCGTGTTTATTCGTGGCTGATTTTTCTTCGTGCCTTAGTGGCTACATTCCTCTGCGATCTCAGCGTTCTCTGCGGTTAAAATCCGTCTCTCTTTTTCTCTTTTTTTCCCAAAAACGTACCTGTTTTTCTCCATTTTTCCCCAAATTTCTCTATTTTTCTTCATTTTTCTCCATTTTTCTCGCTTTTTTCCTTACCTATTTTGCCTAATCGTTACAACCAGACCCCCAAACCCTCATTTTTAACCCAAAAATCCACATCCCCCTTTAAAATAAACCCCAAATTTCCCCCATTTTTTAAAAATTTTATTCTCTATCAATCTCCTTTTTAATTTTGTTTAGCAGATTTATCGCCTCTATCGGCGTCAAATTATTTACATCTGTCGAGGCCAGTTTCTCTAATACGGACTTATGTTTTGCCACGAATAGCGAGTCCTTATCCGGCTCTTTCGTCTTATGGCGGGCTAAATGTTCACCCGTGGCCTCCTTCTGGAACGTGCTTTCGAGCTCTTCTAAAATTTCTTTGCTTCTATCAAGGATGGATTTTGGCACGCCCGCCAATTTTGCGACGTGGATGCCGTAGCTTTTATCCGTTCCGCCGGGCAGAATCTTATGCAAAAATACCACCTCATCCATCCATTCGCGAACTGCGACATTACAATTCTTGACATTCGTAAACAGCTCAGCTAATTCCGTCAATTCGTGATAATGCGTTGCAAACAATGTCCTGCATTTAATCCTGTTGGCGATATGTTCGGTAATCGCCCAGGCCAGAGACAGCCCGTCGTAAGTGCTTGTGCCCCGCCCGACCTCATCGAGCACTACCAGTGATTTTTCGGTAGCGTTGTTGATAATGTTTGCGGTTTCAGTCATTTCGACCATAAACGTCGATTGCCCGCGAACCAGCTCATCTGAGGCACCCACGCGAGTGAAAATCCTATCGACTAATCCGATTGTTGCATCTTTGGCGGGGATAAACGAGCCGGCCTGTGCCATCAGAACCAGAAGGGCGTTCTGCCTTATATACGTGCTTTTGCCGCTCATATTCGGGCCTGTGATAATCAGAACATCGCCTTGCTTGCCGCCTAATTCAATATCGTTAGGCACGAACTCCGCTCCTAACGCTTCAGCTAAAACCGGGTGCTTGCCTTCGTTTATAAGCAGCTCTGCCCCATTGGTTATTTTGGGGCGGATGTAATTTCGCCGTTTGGCAAGATACGCAAGTGCGCCTAAACAGTCGCACTGAGCGACGGTGTCGGCGAGCTTTTGCAGCCGATTCGTATATTGGGCGGATTGACGGCGGATTTGCTCAAATAGCTGCTGCTCTAATTCAACGGCCTTCTCCTCGGCGGTAAGGGCCTGCGTTTCGTATTCTTTCAGTTCCTCGGTGATGTATCGCTCGGCGTTTTTGATTGTCTGCTTTCGCACGTAATCAGCCGGTACCTTGTCCGCCGATGAGTGGCTTACTTCGATATAGAAGCCGAAGACCTTGTTGTATCCGATTTTCAGATTGCCGATGCCGGTTCGCTCGATTTGTGTTTTCTGGTAGTTTCGCAGCCAGCTTTGGCCGTCTCTGGAGATTGAGCGCAGTCGGTCGAGCTCTTCATCGAAACCCGTTTTTATTACGCCGCCGTCGCGCAGATGTGAGGGGCAATCCGGCTCGATTGCGGCCTCGAGCAAATCAGCCAATTCATCCATACTGTCGCACCGGCCGGCTAATTGCAGCCATAAATCGGCCCTGAAGCTCTGCAGGATTTCCCGCAAAAGCGGTATTCGCCGTAACGTAGCTACCAGCGCCACAAGGTCTTTTGGAGCCGCCCGAAATGTGGTGATGCGGGCGGCAATTCGCTCGGTGTCGGCTATATCACCGAGCAGTTTGCGAATATCGGCTAATCCGGTATCGGTTTCTTTCAACTCTTCGACGGCGTCCTGGCGAAGCTGAATCGCATCGACATCGCACAACGGCATACACAGCCAGCTCTTAAACATCCTGCCGCCCATACCGGTCAGCGTCTCATCGAGGCAGTCTAATAGCGTGCCCTTTTTGCTCTCGGTGCGGATGGTCCGTAGGACTTCTAAGCTCGCCAGCGAGGTCTGGTCGATTTGCAGAAATTTTTTGCGATTGATTTTTTTCAAATTCTGGATGTGGCCGAGCGTGGTTTTCTGTGTCTCGTTGAGATATTCAATGACAGCGCCGGCAGGGGGGATGAGACCGTCATCGCCGTCGCTGATTCCAAAACCCTCTAAGGTAGTGGTGCCGAAATGCTTCAGCAGCCGCTGTTTGCTTTGATACGGGTCGAAATACCAGGCGGGCCGCTCCGTTACTATGGCCTTGGTTAGCTGTGTGACGTCTCTTGCCAATTTTCTTGTCTCTGCTTCGAATAGCTCGCCGCGTCTGTCTGGCAGCAGACATTCCGCCGGCGACAATCTTAACAGCTCGTCGAGCAGGTTCTTTTCAGGGATTTGCTGGGCGAAAAAATGGCCTGTTGAGATATCGACCCAGCTAATCGCCGCCTGCTGTTTCGCTGTCAGCCAGACGGCACAGAGGAAGTTGTCCTCTTTGGCGTTGAGCAGGATGTCGTCGGTCAGCGTGCCGGGGGTAACGATTCGCACGATATCGCGTTTGACGATGCCTTTTGCGGTTTTGGGGTCTTCGACTTGTTCGCAGACGGCGACCTTGTAGCCGGCCTGCAACATCTTCCTCAAGTATCCTTCAACGGCGTGGTACGGCACACCGGCCAATGGGATGGGGTTGTCGCCTTTGCTTCGGCTGGTAAGCGTCAGCCCGCAGATGCGAGAGCAGGTTCTGGCGTCCTCGTAGAAGGTCTCGTAAAAATCACCCATGCGAAAGAACAGTATGCAGTCGGGGTATTTTTGCTTGAAAAGTGAGAACTGCCTCATCGCAGGCGTTAGCTTTCCTGTATTTGCGGTCATAGATGCAGATTATACACTCAACTGGCCGTTTAACAACTTTGTTATGATTGAATGTGCGTTGCTTTTGGATTTTACGTTGGTAAGCTGTTTTAATAGTTTTTTCTGCCGGTTGGTTACGCAAACCGGCTGTTTTAAGTCAAACCCGACAACGTTTAGAATCTGCCGGGTTTTTTCTGTAAGTTCGGCAATTC
Organism: uncultured Pirellulales bacterium; assembly: GCA_964405375.1. Lineage (GTDB taxonomy): Bacteria > Planctomycetota > Phycisphaerae > Sedimentisphaerales > Anaerobacaceae > CAYONQ01. Next base: position 19,274 of record CAYONQ010000036.1, on the reverse strand, counting down.
CAGTGCCGAACTTTGCACTGATTTGCACTGTGTCTGCGAGCGCTTTAGGCAGTTTGCCGGTATCAAATCCGGCCGGTAAATCCAATTTGTTCAAGACAGTAAGGACCCTTTTGCCGGCGATTTTTTCAATCAGGGAATCGTCAAGCTGGTCGGTGGTTTGGCTATTATCTAAAACCAGCAGGACTAAATCCACCTGTTCCAAAATCTCTATGGCCTTTTGTTGAGATGCTTTTTCGATGGTATTCTCAGGTGCTGTTGTGAATTGGTCGTCCAGTCCTGCTGTGTCGATGAGCTCTAATGCCAGAGAATTTATATGGCACTGGCCGCTGACCCAGTCTCGTGTTGTGCCTTTGATATCGGTAACGAGTGCCTTTTGTCGGCCGGTAAGATAGTTTAACAGTGTGCTTTTGCCGGTGTTTGGCGGGCCAATTATGGCGGTTTTGCAGCCGGCGATAATCAGTTTTGCTGTCTGGCTCGCTTGAAGTATGCGCTCGGCGTCGTCTATAATTTTTTTAACGGGTATTGCGTCTATATTCTTTAGCCACTGCGTTGCTGTTTTGCTCAATCCGCCATCGATTTGATTTACGATTATTTTTGTTCCTTCGAGTGTCTTTGCCTTTGGCTGGGTTAATTTGGCTTCAAGTTTAATTGTGTTGATGGATTTTTCCGCTGACAGGATTTTGCACAGTAATTGCTCTGCGGTTAGCAGTTTGACATTGTGTTTGGCAAGAAGCTGCATTATGTCGGCGACGATGAGCGGGTTGCCGTGGCAGTTTATGGCGAAGCTGTTTTGGCCCTCGCAGCCGATTGTAACCTGGTCGATGATTTCGCCGTCGTCGGCGATTGTGCCGAGGCGGATTACGCCGGGTTTAAGGGTTAAAGGTTTCTTTCCAGCCGGTTTGAATATCTTTTTAATGATAGTTTCAGCAGAATCACCGAAGAGCTGAATTGTCGATATCGCCCCGACCCCTTGGGCGGTCATTACAGCAGCGAATGTGCTCATATTTCGTATCTCGTGGAATGTGAAGCGTATTTCGTAATAGACATAAGTAGATATGCAGGCCTGCCTCTATTACATTTTTTGTTCGATGTATTTTCTATAGGCCAGTGCGATACCTTTTATGACGAGGTTCGGCACGTATGAGTCTATGAAATCACAGTCGTCTTTTATCAGTTTTGCAGCCGAGCCGGTAAGGACCGTTTGCGGCCATTTACCGATTTTTTCGGCGTAGCGCCTAATTACCTCCTGCAGCGTAGCAATAGCGGAATAGTACAGGCCGCAATTTATGGCCTGTTCGGTAGTTTCGCCAAAGGGTGTTTTCGGCCTGGTTACCTTTACCTTTGGTAGCTGGGCGGCACTTTCTTTTAAGGCCTGTGCGCTGCTTTCAAGCCCTGGGCAGATTACGCCGCCGCAGAATACGCCTCTATCATCGACAAGGTCAATGGTAAAGGCGGTTCCAAAATCGGCGACAACCACCGCACTTTCGACGACGGCATAAGCCGCCGATGCTGACAGCACTCTGTCGGTACCAATTTTGTCCGGCTCCTTGATGGACAAATCCATTGGGAAGGGTATGTCCTTGCCTATAAGCAATATCTTTTCGCCGAGGGTTTCCTTTACGATTTGCCGGACGAGGTCTGTCCAGGCGGGTTTGACGGAGCTTACAACGATTACGCCATCGCGTTTTTTTTCTTTTGAGCTTTTGGCGATGGGGATTTTGTCCCAGGTGGATTTTAGAAGCTGCGTTAATTTTGTGTGGGATTGGCCCGGGACGGACTTGGCAAATTCCTCTTTGTCTTTGAGGAATAGGCCGATGGTTATATTGGTGTTACCGATATCTACTGCGATTAAGTTCATAATTTGTGCCTCGTGGTTTGTGGCTCGGGGCTCGACTCATTAGCTGCTATTGACATTAATCTGTCCCTGAGTTGTATTCTTTTTTTGTTTCTTTGACCTTTTGCCATAATAGTTCGGTCAATTCTTTGATGCCGGAGCCGGTAACCGCCGAGATGGGGTAAATTTTTTTGTTCAACCTCTTTTTCAGGTCTTTTACTATTTTTCCATCCGGGTCGAGGTCTATCTTGTTGGCAACGATGACTTCCTGCTTTTTAGCCAGTGCTTTGCTGTATAGCTTTAGTTCATTTCGAATGGCTTTATAATTTCTCACGGGCTCGGAGCCATCTACGGGCATTATATCAAGAATATGCACCAGAATTCGAGTTCTTTCTATATGTCTGAGAAACTCGATGCCTAATCCTGCTCCATTATGAGAGCCCTCGATTAGCCCCGGTATATCAGCTAAAACGTACCGTCGAAAACCGCTTAGTTCAACGATGCCGAGCACCGGCTCGAGCGTGGTAAAGGGATAATCGGCGATTTTCGGCTTGGCCGCCGAGCAGCGGGAGATGAGCGTGCTTTTGCCGGCGTTTGGCATACCGACCAGCCCGACATCGGCGATTAGTTTCAACTCCAGCCGAATGTTTCTTTCCTGGCCTTTCTTGCCGGGCTCGGCGTATCTTGGCGTTTGATTGGTTGGCGTAGCGAAGGCCTTATTGCCTTTACCACCTCTTCCGCTCCGGCAGATGCGAACCTTCATTGCAACCTTGTTCATATCCTTCAGCAGCAGGTCAATGTCGGTATCGTAGATGAGTGTACCCGGCGGCACAGGAATTATCAGGTCCTGGCCGTCCGCACCGTGTCTGTTTCCTCCTGAGCCGGGTTTACCGTTTTGAGCCTGCCAGTGATGTTTGCCGGCAAAATCCATCAGGGTGTCAAGACCTTCAACCGTCTGGAGATAGACGCTGCCCCCTTTTCCGCCGTCGCCGCCGTTGGGGCCGCCTTTCGGTATGAATTTTTCCCTGCGGAAGCTGACGCAGCCGTTGCCGCCGTCACCTGCCTTAACGTAGATTTTTGCCTCGTCAATAAACATATCTCGTATCCTGCCGCTCGTATTTTGTATCTCGATAATAAAAAAAGGATGGTAATTACACCATCCTTTTTTTATTAGTCATATTTATTCTATCGTCAGACGACGTGCACTTTTCGGCCCTGGAAACGGATTGTTCCATCCGCAATGGCAAATAACGTATAGTCCTTACCCATACCGACATTGCAGCCGGGGAAGAATTTCGTTCCGCACTGGCGGACGATGATTGAACCAGCCATAACCTTTTGGCCGCCGAACAGCTTAACGCCCCTGTATTGCGGGTTGCTGTCTCGGCCGTTTCTCGAGGAACCCTGTCCTTTTTTATGTGCCATAGGAAACTACCTCTAAATAGGTTATTACTTTACTAATAACCATCATTTTAGCTGCCTTATCCGATGTTGTCCAGAAAATTTTTGGCGTTTTGTAAAATGTGTTGAAAAAATGGCTCATAGAGCGAAAATGAATCATCTTCAGGAGTTTACGTGCTGCCGCCGATATAATATAATAATAAGGTCTTATGAGGTTAAGAAAAAGGGAAATCTCCGGTAGAGAAAAGGATGAAGCGTCCATAAGACTTCTTGAGCAGCTGAGAGAGCGGCTGTACTCTGACGATTCCTCAAGTGCTCGGCGGGCTGCTTTTAATCTATCCTGGATGCAGGAAGACGGTCTGGACATTCTGAAGGAGGCCCTGTTTAGCGGGGCGTCAAAGAGGGCAAAAAGCGCAGCGGCATACGGGCTTAGAAAGATGCACGGCAGGATGAAAAAGATGGCCCTGGAGATTTTCAAAGAGGGACTTACCTATGCCAACAGGGGCACCAGAGATGTTTGCAGGAGTGCTTTATCGCTGGTGAGCGGGAAAACAGATAAAAGGGCACCTTCTGAAGGACAGGCAAAAGTAGGGAGGTTCAAGATTAGGGAGATTTCAAGGAAAAGAGGACAAAGGAGAGAAGCTCGTAAAAGAAACCCAGGCAGGACACCTTTTGCCGGGTGAAGATTCTTCGCGGAGGTGAGAGGCATAAGTAGGACAACGTTCTGGTTATCTTCAATCTGTTTTTTAGCTGACGAGCATACGGAGTTGATAGTTAAGATAATAAGAGGATTTTGAGAACGGCGGGGGAGAGTTCGGAGTTCATAGAAGACCTTTCGGGGTATTATTATTCGGCCTGCAGTATGGCCTTGATTGCGTCTAATGACAGCACACCTTCGGTGGCTATCTTTATTTTGCCTTCGGAATCTATAAAAAAGCTGGAAGGGATGGCCCTTATCGAGTTGTACGGGCTTGGCATAGCAAGCATATTAGCGGAGATGACCGTATAGTTGATTTTTCGGTCGGCGGCAAACCTCTTTACCAAGGCCGGGTATTCGTCTGATATGGCCAGAATTGCCAGCTTGTCCTCGCTGACGGTGTTTCGCAATTCAATCAGGTGTGGTACTTCCATATGGCAGGGTACACACCAGGTCGCCCAGAAGATAATCATAACGTCTTTGCCGCGGTAGTTGCTTAGTTTGTGCTGTTTGCCGGTAATATCAGTTAAAGTAAAGTCAGGTGCTGTTTTGCCGTACCACGATTTGTAGGCCGGTGCCCAGCGTCTTGCGGTCCTGATGACATCGCTTAGCGTTATCTTGGGACCGGCGGTGGGTTCGGTATTCGTTCTTGTAAATTCATCGGTTTTTGCAGATTCACCAGAGCCATCGACGGGCGGCTCAAACAGCAGAGGTTGGTTATGGTCGTGACGGGGCTTTGTTTGTGTTTGTGTGCTGGGTTGCTGCCGCAGCATTGCCAGAATTCCTACCGTAATAAGTATAATCGCAGAGACAATCGCCACCGGCCAAAGGCCTGTTTGTTTTTTTTGCTCGGACATTTTACTTATGGTCCTCTCGCAGTCGATGATGAATACTACCACTATATCACAATGCTACCGTTGTATAAAGCCGAAATTGACAAATTTTTGTACTCGTAGAGGTGTTGGAAATCGTTTGACAGTGCCGATATTAAGGTTAACATAAATGGTTTTGGACAGCGGCGGCAAGGGTCTAGATTGGTTTGCTGTTTTGCGGCTTGTTGTAAAATGTGGCTGCCTTTGGGCTTTATGTATTTTCCCCTGTTAAATAGTATTTTTGGTTTTTGCTTATTATAGAAAGCGAAATGACTGAATTATTGAATAACGTTTTGGCTGAGAGTATAGAGCATCTCAACGTCATTTTGCTGATGGGTCTGGCCATATTTTTTGGAACAGCGGGGGCCCGTCTCTTTCAAAGATTTCGTATTCCTCAGGTGGTCGGCTATGTGGTCATAGGGCTGATTATAGGCGAGTCAGGCCTGAACCTTATCGGCAGGGATACGGTGGAAGCCCTTTCGTCGTTTAATATGTTCGCCCTCGGCATCATCGGTTTTATGATAGGCGGCGAACTGAGGCGCGAAATCTTCAAGAAATATGGCAAGCAGCTTTTTGTTATTCTCTGCTGCGAAGGTATAGCGGCATTTACCCTTGTAGCGGTCCTTGCCGGGTCTGTGGCGTGGTATTTTACCGGCGACCTCCATAATTCGGTTGCTATGGCTGTTGTTCTCGGTGCTATTGCCTCGGCGACCGCACCGGCAGCGACGGCGAATGTCCTGTGGGAATATAAAAGCCGCGGTCCGCTGACATCGACTGTTCTTGCAATTGTTGCCCTGGACGATGGTCTTTCGCTGTTGCTTTACGGCCTGGCCTCAAGCGTTGCTGCGGCGTTTATCGGCAGGACAAACGGGCCGATGTGGGCGGTTGTCCTGATGGCTGTTTTTGAGATTGCAGGAGCGGTGATTTTAGGGGTGCTTGCCGGGTTTTTGCTTAGCTTCATTCTCAATCGCATCAAGGAACCGGACAAGGCCCTTGCTTTTACGGTTTCGTCGGTGTTACTTGTGATTGGCCTATCAATGGCATTGAAGGTCGGTTCAATCCTCGCTGCAATGACACTTGGAGTAACAATTACCAACCTTACCTCTCGCAGAAGGCAGAATACCTTTGAGCTTATAGAGAAATTTGCACCACCTATTTACGTTCTGTTTTTTGTTTTGGCCGGTGCCCACCTTGTCGTTGGCGAGATAACCGGCTGGATGATTGTTATGGTCCTGGTTTATCTTGTTGGCAGAACAGCCGGTAAAATGTTCGGCTCCTGGTTCGGTGCCAGACAATCCCATGCAGCCGATGTGGTTCGCAGATACCTCGGATTTTGTCTGCTGAGTCAGGCGGGTGTGGCAATCGGTCTGGCCATTATATCCAGCCAGTTGTTTGGCGGACAGTTCGGTCGTGCGATAATAGTTATTGTGATGACAACGACGTTTATCGTGGAACTGCTTGGTCCTATATTCGTCAAACTCGGTGTTAAAAAGGCCGGCGAAGTAGGCCTTAATATTACCGAGGAAGACCTTATCGAGACTTATAGTGTCGCTGATGTGATGGATACAGAGGTGCCGGTTATTTCCACAGACACGTCCTTGAGCGAGGTAATCAAGGTGGTCAGCGGTACCGATAGCTTTTACTATCCCGTCATAGATATTGATAAAAAGCTGGTGGGCGTTGTCACGTTGGATGGTATCAGAAATACTTTTGCGACTCAGGAATTAAACGACTGGCTTGTGGCCCTTGATATTGCCGAGCCGATTGTTGAGATTGTAACGCCGGATATGACCTTGTCGGAGGCGCTTGATAAAACAAAACAGCTTGCTATAGAGTACCTGCCTGTTGTCGATTCGGGTGCCGGCGGCAGATTTATCGGCGTTTTGGATGTTCGTGCCGTCCATCGCCAGTTCAGTGCCGAGGTATTGAGCAGGCAGCAAAAAGCTGATAGTGTGCACAGTGTCGAGCGTGTGTAATTTACGCAGATTTCGAATATAACATTACTATGGTTTATTCATTTAACGCAAGTGTTGGAGCTTCTGGACATTTGAATATGGTCCTGTTATTCGGGTTGGTTATTTTGGGCGGTACACTTGGTGCGCGCCTTTTTCAAAGGTTTCGTATTCCTCAGGTAGTCGGTTGTATCGTTGTCGGGATACTTTTAGGCGATTGCCTCAATTTGATAACGCCGGTGACCATCGAGGCCCTTAAGCCCTTTACGATGTTTGCGCTTGGTTTGATAGGGTTTATGATTGGGGGTGAACTTCGGGGTGACGTTTTTAAGAAGTATGGCAGGCAGTTCTTTATTATCCTTTTTTCTCAGGGGATAGGGGCTTTTCTGCTGGTGGCATTGGGGGTTACAGTGCTGGCGTGGTTAGTAACGCGCCAGTTATCGATTTCGATTGCAATAGGGCTTGTGCTTGGCGCCATTGCCTCGGCGACCGCACCGGCGGCGACGGTGAATGTTTTATGGGAATATAAGACAAGGGGGCCTTTGACGGCAGCGGTGCTGGCTATAGTGGCATTGGATGATGCCCTTGCGCTGCTTTTGTATCGCGGGGCGGCTACAGGGGCCAAGGCACTTATGGGCGCAGGTGGGGGCTCCGTTTTGAACACTACGTTTCTACTTTTAGCCGAAATCGCCGGCGCAGTGGTTTTGGGATTCTTAGCGGCGGTGTTACTGCACTATCTCCTAAAATTTGTAAGAGCCGATGATAAAATCCTGGAATTTGCAATTAGCTGTCTTTTGCTTATTGTCGGTATATCAATGATACCGGATATCGACCCGATTTTGCCTGCTATGGTATTTGGTATAACTATGGCCAATCTGGCGCCGCGTCGGAGCAAAAGCACATTTGGGCTTGTTGGGAGGTTCTCTCCGCCCATCTATACTGCGTTTTTCGTGCTTGCCGGTGCCCATATGGAGTTCAGCAGGTTGTCCGGGTGGATAGTGGCTATGATAATAGTGTATGTTCTCTGCAGGGCGGCGGGCAAGATATTTGGCTCGTGGTTCGGTGCCAGATATTCAGGCGCACCGGCTGTGGTTCGTAAGTATCTTGGAATTTGCCTGTTGCCTCAGGCCGGTGTGGCTATCGGGCTTGCTATCCTGGCCGGCCAGCAATTTAACACGGAGCTGGGGAAAACCATCATTATGATTGTTATGACGGCGACTTTTTTGATGGAGATAGTCGGGCCGATGTTTGTGAAGATAGGGGTTGGAAAAGCCGGCGAAGTGGGGCTTAATATTACGGAGGAAGACCTGATAAAGACATACACGGTTGCCGATGTTATGGATACTAAGCCGACGAGCATTATGCAGGATTTGCCGCTGCATCAGATTCTTAAGGTATTCAGCACCTCCGACAGCGTATATTATCCGGTTATTGACAGCCAGTCTCAGGTTATAGGCATAATCACTATCGCCGATATCAAGGAAATGTTTGCCAATCAGGACGTTGCTGGCTGGCTTTTGGCCTGTGATGTTGCCGAGCCGGTGCTGGACAAGACAACACCACAGATACCGCTTGAAGAGGTCATAGAGCATATGAGGCGCTATGATTTAGAAAATATACCCGTGGTGGCCGGTGATGGCAGTGATAAGCTTGTTGGTGTTTTGGACTATCACAGGGCCCTGCGCAAAATAAGTGCCGAGATTTTGCACAGACGTACGGTAGCGGATGAGATGGCCCTGGCAACAGGTTAGCAGGCGGATAGTGCAGGGGTGTTGAATTTTAAGTTTTGGTTTTTCACTTTTCGTTTCGCATTTTTGGTTTATTATGGTGTAACTTTGAAGCGGTTTTCTTTTCCTAAAAGCAGGCGGCTCGTCAGTAACGGGCAGTTCAAGCGTGTTTTGGCCCAGCATAGGCGTGCCGGTAACAGCGTGCTTGTACTTTATATGGCCGAGAACGATTGTGGCTGTTCGCGGTTGGGTGTTTCGGTTGGTAAATCCTGTGGCGGTGCGGTTGTGCGTAATCGGCTAAAGCGGTTATTGAGAGAGGCCTTTCGGCAAAACCAGGACCGGATACCGGCCGGGTTTGATTATTTGCTTATGTTTTCGCCTCAATGGCTGGAAAAGTTAGGTAGGTCAGCGGAATCTAAAAGAGTTGCACGTCGGCTGACGTTTGAGCAGGTAAATGCCTCGTTCCTGGCTCTGGTAAATAAGATTAGGCGGTGAATGGGTGAAATGGTCGGTCAAAGAGACAAATTAGTACCGATAGGTGCAGCGGCAAAAAAAGCTGGCATTTCCCGGCAATCTTTGCAATATTACCTTATGGTCGGTTTGCTTAAGCCCACAGAGATTACGCCGACCGGCAGACGGCTTTTTGACGAAAAAAGTGTTGAGCGGATTAAATTGATAAAAAAACTTAACGACAGCGGCTATCCGCTGCGTGCCATAAGAGAACTGTTTCTTCAAGGCCGTACCGATTTGAAAGGAAGCAAAAAGTGAGTGACTATGAAACCATCCAGAGAAGGCGCAATATGACTGTGGGTATCTTTGTGGCAGCAGCCGTTTGTGCGCTTGTGGGGTTGATATTTAAGTTTGGTGATTTGCCCGTGTTTGTCAGTAAGTATAAATCTTTTGAGGTGTGTGTTCAATTTCCGTCGGCGCCGGGCGTAGAAGAAAACACCCCCGTTCGATTTTGCGGCTATCAAATCGGCAGGGTGACAGAGGTCAAACCGCCGGCAGTTATGAAGGAGGTGAATGATGATAGGTTTTATCATCAGACGATGGTAATCCTTAGCATCGATAAAAGATATGATACTATCCCCGAAGATGTTGAGGTCAAATTGATGACACGGGGTCTGGGCAGCAGTTATGTCGAGTTAAAGCTCAGGCACTTCGATGTGAACGAACCGACCGGAAAATTCCTGATATCCGGCAGTCTGCTGCAGGGCTCGACCGGTATGACCAGCGAGTTTTTCCCGGAGGAGAGCCAGAAAAAATTAGACGAACTGGTTGATAGTCTCGGCACCCTTATTAGAAACGCCAACGATATTCTCGGTGACGAGACAAACAAGGAAAATCTCAAGTCAGCCCTGGCTAATTTGTCAAAGGCGACGGAGCAGGCCACGGAGGTAATGAAGGAATTTCAAGAATTCTCTGCTGCCGGCGTCAGGACGGTTGAGGAATTAAGTAAAACCGGGGTGGAATTACGGCTGGTTCTGGAGAAGATAAATAGCGGAGAAGGCACCGCTGCCAAGCTCGTGAACGATGGGCGGTTGTATGAGAATCTGCTTGAGAATACCCGGCAATTGCAGGTGTTGTTGGAAGATTTGAGGTTATTTATAACCGAATCTCGCGAGAAAGGGCTGCCAATCAAGGTAAAGTAAACCCGTCCTGTCTGGCAAAGTGTTACTCATTGTTGCAGCGAGCGCCCCTATAAAATTTCGGGCAAAAGGGTTTTTTCCCGTGATGTGACGGCCTATAAAGTCTATGTTTGCCGGTAAGATAAGGGGCATAGTTGTGCGGTGAAGTTGTTGTCGAGTGTCTTATAACCGCTAATAGTATTAAAAAACGAGTTTTTTCATCCGATAGAAGCACCTTTTTGAGGGTTCTGTCAGAAAATCTTGAGTTTTGGTAAATTTGCTGATATTCCAATAAATTTCTTGACTTTACCGTGATTAATTTGGTAAAATTACACTTCAACTGGCATATGATGTGGTCTTATCAGGAGATGTGGTGAAAGGGATTCGGAGGATAGTGTTTGAAGTTTTTCCACCTGCTGAGGGGGAAGGGGTGCGGTTTGTTCTCAGTTGCAAAGACGCACACAGCCACAGGTTGCTGTTTCAAACGTTATTTTTAATCAAATAAAGCAAGCAGAACCAAGGCCAAGTTCGGCCTTGGTTTTTATTTTAGCATTCACGGATGAAACGGCCGGATAGAGTGTAAAACAAGCCAATCTGGCCGGATTCCCAGACAAGGATGTATAAGCCGGGCCTGCACGCTGGGTGCAGCCGGCAAGAAGAAAAGTTTATTCATCCAAAAAAATCGGAGGATGGAAGTGATGAAACAGTTATTAACCACAGCAAAAGCAAAATCAATTATCGGCCTGCTTAGCTTGTGCACTCTGGCGGTATTTATCCTGCCTGGTGCAGCACAGGCATCGAGACTCGTGGACCAGGACTATCTCGACAGCATTGTGGACACAAATCCCAACCCCTCGCCGCATTGGGCAACTCCAGAGGATGAAGCGTACATTCAGCAATTGATTGAACAGAGGGCCATGCTGCCTATGGTTATGGAGCCTTTGGCAGCTCCGTCAGGTACTATCTGGGCACCCGCTGAGTATGAGGCGTGCTTAGGAGCACTGGTAGCCTGGGAGCCGGGGTCATATCTTTCCCTGCTGACGGAATTCGTAGTCGGGGTAACAAAAGACTCGAGCGGCTCCATCGCGTATGTAATCGTACGCGATTCAAGTCAGGAAGCAAGCGCCACTACGACGCTTTCGGGCGCCGGTGCCAATATGGGCCGTGTTGAGTTCGTTTACTACAACCTGAATAGAGTATGGATTCGTGACTACGGCCCGCGTTATATATTTGTTGACGATATGCCTGCTATCATCGACTTCACTTATAATCGTCCTTATTCGGCTGATAATGCCTTCCCTGATTCAATCGATGATATGGCTGTTCCATTCGAGGAGGATGAGCCGGTATATCTGATGGACCTAACGCACGGCGGAGGTAACTTCCATTGTGTTTCCACAGGCGACGCCTTTATGAGCACCTTGATACTCAATGAAAATAGCGGCAAAACCACACAGCAGGTTACAGATATTATTGAAGACCATCATAACGTCAACCTCACGATTTACGAACGTTTACCATCTAATGTTGACTCTACCGGCCACATTGACATGTGGATGCTGCCGATTGGAGATAACAAGGTTATCATAGGTGAGTTTGATTCCGGCGATCCGGGCTATACACAAACAGAAGCCGCTGTAACCGACCTTGAAAGCAGGGGTTATACAGTTTATAGGACACCCAGCTACAACAGCGGCTCCGGCGGAACCAACGGCACCCATTATACATATACAAATGCGGCAATCATCAACGACCGGGTATATATCCCCTGGTACAACCACACCGCAGACGACGACGCAGCATTGGCTACCTTCCAGACAGCTATGCCCGACCACGAAATCATTCAGGTCGACTGCACCTCAATTATTGGCGCAGCCGGAGCAATCCACTGCGTGATGAAGCATGTTTACGCTCCCCCTGCCGGATATACCATCTCAGGATATATTGAGGAGTCTGACCTGACGCCAATCGAAGGTGTATCGGTAGACGCAAACAACGGCGGCGGCTCTGATACAACCGATGTTGATGGCTACTATGAAGTGTCCGTACCCGACGGCTGGTCCGGCACGGTTACACCGACAAAAGCTGACTATACATTCTCCCCGACCAGCATATCATACACTAATGTTACCGCCGATATAGCGGATCAAAACTACACCGGGGCACCGATTCTTATTGCGCCGACAATTACCTCCACACCGGTGACTACTGTCTATTTAGGGCTGACTTATACCTATGATGTGGATGCCACCGGTAACCCGGCGCCTACTTATTCGCTGGACACATTTCCCGCCGGAATGACGATTAATCCTACCACCGGTGTGATTGACTGGACACCTGCTTCCGCTGACCCGAGTGTTCCTGTGGTTGTTAGAGCCAGCAACGGGGAGTCACCTGATGACACTCAGAGTTTCAGTATATCCGTTGTAGCAGTGCCGCCGGAAATTATCTCCTCGCCGGTGACTACTGCCTATGTAGGGCTGCCTTATACCTATGATGTCGAGGCCACTGGTTACCCGCAGCCGACCTACTCGCTGGACACATTTCCCACCGGAATGACGATTAATCCCACCACCGGTGTGATTGACTGGACACCTTCTTCCACTGACCCAGGTGTTCCTGTTGTTGTTAGAGCCTACAACGGGGTGTCACCTGACGACACTCAGAGTTTCAGTATATCCGTTGAAGCAGCGCCGCCATATGTGGTCTATGACTACACCAGTATCACATCGCCGTCCGGCAGTCATACCGCAGAGGATGGAGAGATTGACGTTGTCGACTCTATGATTGAAGGTGGAACGTTTCCTGCCCGTAGTGGCACCGGTATTAACGGCTGGAACCTCTGGGCCGAAGCCACCACTGCAGAATATGCAGCCTTGGTTAGCTCCGACGATAGTCACTACCAGGGAGCCGATCCCGGATATGGTGACAATGCAGCAATGATTTTCGAGTTCTATGTCAGCGAGGCCCCAGAGGATATAGAGCAAATCGATGTGTCTGTGGAACTCGGCCGAGCTTCCCCCGTTGACTCTGGCTGGGCGTATATCTGGAACTACAACACAAGCTCTTATTTGGTACTTGGTTCCCAAAGCGGCACAGCAGACGAGGTAATTTCTGGCACCATTGACACCAATCCAGGTGATTATATTGACTCCGGTACAGGCCAAGTTATGATTTTCGTGGTTAATGAGGATACCTCAGACTGGATACAGGTCGACGCTATCAGCGTGACAATCTACACCCAGGCCGGCCCGGTACAACAAGCACTGACAACTTCATCGACAGTAGGCGGCTCGGTAACCACGCCCGGCGAGCCGGGACCGTTTGATTACAACGATGGCCAGGTGGTGCCGATAGTGGCCGACACCAATACCAATTACCACTTTGTCAACTGGACAGGTGATGTATCTACTATAGCCGACCCGAACTCTGACAGTACTACAATTACGATGAACGGTGATTACAGTATTACCGCCAACTTCGCTATCGATACCTTTACATTAGACTATGCAGCCGGAGCGGGCGGAGGCCTTACGGGCGAGACCTCGCAGGTGGTTGACTACGGTGCCGATGGTAATGCTGTAACGGCGGTGCCTGATACCGGATACCACTTCGTAGACTGGTCTGATGCCTCTACGGATAATCCACGTACCGATACTAACGTAACGGCGAATATAGACGTTACCGCCAACTTCGCTATCGATACTCATACAGTAACGTTTGTCGAGGGTGCCAACGGCAGCATAACCGGGACCCTCATGCAGACAGTGGACCACGGCAGCGACTGTACGGAGGTAGATGCGGCAGCCGACCCCAACTACCACTTCGTGGACTGGACGGGTGATTATACTGGAACGGACGACCCGCTGACGATAACGAATGTGACGGCCGATATGACCATTACAGCCAACTTCGCTATCGATACGCACACAGTAACATTTATCGAGGGTGCCGACGGCAGCATAACCGGGACCCTCATGCAGACAGTGGATCACGGCAGCGACT
>CAYONQ010000036.1:0-5058 GCA_964405375.1 uncultured Pirellulales bacterium | reverse complement strand
CATTACAGCCAACTTCGCTATCGATACTCATACGGTAACATTTATCGAGGGCGCCAACGGCAGCGTAACCGGGACCCTCATGCAGACAGTGGATCACGGCAGCGACTGTACGGAGGTAGATGCGGCAGCCGACCCCAACTACCACTTCGTGGACTGGACGGGTGATTATACTGGAACGGACGACCCGCTGACGATAACGAATGTGACGGCCGATATGACCATTACAGCCAACTTCGCTATCGATACGCTCACCCTTGAGTATGCGGCCGGAGCAGGCGGAAGCCTTACGGGAGAGACCTCGCAGGTGGTTGACTACGGCTCAGATGGTACTGCTGTAACGGCGGTGCCTGATACCGGTTACCACTTCGTAGACTGGTCCGATGCCTCTACAGATAATCCACGTACTGACCTGAACGTAACGGCGAATATAAATGTAACAGCGAACTTCGCACTTAATTTAGCCTTAGACAATTTTGATGATAACAGGCGAGGCGTGATGTGGCAGTTGTCTGAAGACGACCATGAAAACGTCTGGGTGCTTGAAGATTCTAACCGATTGAATGTAAGAGCTACGGGTAAGCTGTTTACCGGGGCTGTGGGCTACTGGAAGATGGACGACAACGAACCTAATAAAGTGGTTATAGACAGCTCAGGTAATGGCAATCATGGAACCGCAAAACAAAACACAGAGGACCTACATATTGACAGTGGCAATCCTCCGTATCTGAATGGCGCTTTGACCTTTAACGGCACAAGTGATTACGTTGATGTTGGAAACGTTATAGGCATCGGAGCATATACAAAAGTCGCCTGGATTAAGAGAGTAAATGGGACTTTTGAGTATAACGGTATAGTTGCCTCGGATACCACGTCTAATATTTTGTGGGCCCCGCGCTTCCAGTCATTTAAGCTTTCGGCAGGTCATAACAACGATTGGGATATAGTTATGGATAGCGTGGGATTAAGCGCTGATGTTTGGTATCAGGTTGCGGTTACCTTCGAACCTGATGTAAATTCGGGACAGATGGTCTTGTATAAAAATGGTGCCGCGATAGATAGTGCCACAGGTGTTCCGACCCAGGGTAGCAGCAGCGACACCTTCATTGGAAGGTATGACGGCGGCTATTACTTCTGGGGTGCGATTGACAACGCGGCGATATTTGACAGGGCACTAACGCCGGAGGATATGACGGTTCTGTATAATGGAGGAGACGGTACGGAAACCCTTCCTGTTATGAGTAATCCTCTTGCCGCTGTTTATGTAGCCAATGACTGGAGTATTGATGTTACGGAAGACTTCGAGGTCGAGGTTGATTTCCACTATAGCGGCGTCAGCGGGCGGGACGGCTGGGCCGGAATGAATATTGAAAATGACGGTGGTTATGTCTCAATCTCAGCCGGTTCCGACAGCAACGAGGCGTACTACTATTATGAAAAGGTTGTTGATGGCAATGCGGTGTTCCAGCAGCAGCTTAGAGGCTCAGATGATGGAACGCTGTATATCTCGTATGACGCCGGCGTGGATGAGTTGTATCTGAGCTTCACCGGCTACGGCAGTGCGAATGTCTGGCAGACTGTATCCGGCCTATTGGCCGGTCAGTGGTCGTCGCAGCCGGTTAGTGTGGTTATCGGCGGTGGTTCTGATAGCGCTGCCCTTGGCTCTGGCGAGGCATATCTTGACAACTTTGAGGTTGCCAGCGCAGCGCTGCTTGGCTGGCCTATACCGGTTGACCTCGACTATGATGGCCTTCTCGGCTGGGGTGATATTGATGTACTGAGTGGCAATTGGCTTGAGGTTTATCCGGACAGAGGCGATATCAACGGGGACGATATTGCGAACTTCCTCGATTTTGCTGAATTTGCCTTTGCTTGGCAAAACTGGTAAGGATTTAAGATTAAACAGTTGACGGCCTGCACCCCTTCTTTCTTACGAAAGCAAGAAGGGGTGCAGGCCGTTTTTTTTATGGAATCAGCCCCGCATTGTTCTGGTGAGAAACAAGTGCTTTTACGTGTGCGGCGGCTGCGTGTGCGAGACCGTCAAGATTGTAACCACCTTCGAGAACCGAGACCAGTCGCCCCTGGGCGTATTTGTGGGCGATGTTTAGCATAATGTCGGTGAGCTCAGAGAAATCTTCGTCGGTGAGTGTAAAGCCGCCCAGCGGGTCGCCTATTCTGGAATCAAATCCTGCAGAAACCAACACCATATCAGGTTTAAACCAATCTGCGGCTGGTACCAGTTTTTCCTTAAATGCGCCGACTATCTCCTTTCGGCCGGCACCGTTGGGAAAAGGGCAGTTGAGGGTATAGCCCTTACCCTTGCCTTCGCCGGCCTCTTCTTTAGCACCTGTGCCGGGATACCAGGGGGATTGGTGGGTGCTGAAATAGAAGACGGTGGGGTCTTCATAGAAGATGTCCTGCGTGCCGTTGCCGTGATGAACGTCCCAATCGGCGATAAGCACTTTAGTGAGCTTGTGCTTTTTCTGGGCGTAACGGGCGGCGACGGCAATATTATTGAAGATGCAAAACCCCATACCTCGCTGAGCTGTGGCGTGATGGCCGGGCGGACGGACTACACAGAAAGCGTTTTTCACCTTCGCTTCCAGAACAGCGTCCACCGCAGTAAGTACGCCGCCCGCGGCATATAGGGCCGTATCCAGCGAATCTTTACAGATGGTTGTGTCTCCGGTGCTAAGCATATATGCACCGCCGGCGATGTCTTGTTTGACGGTAGCGAGGTAATCAGCCGTATGGCAGGTGAGGATTTCCTCTTCTGTGGCGCAGCGCGGCTTGAGGTATCGAAGTTGATTCTTAAACTCGGCGTTTGACAAGGCGTTGGCTATCCAATCGCAGCGGGCGGGGCCTTCCGGATGGCCCCGCCCCGTCAGGTGCTGTTTGTAAATGCCGTCTGTGACCACGCCTGTAGGACGGAATTTCGAATTTGTTGATGCCGATGATTGGGTGTTAAAAGTTGTCATAATTACTGCACCTATCGTCTGCTTAATGAATTGGCGTCGATTAAACCTGCCGTAAGGCATCCTGTGGAGCACGAGTTATTTTCCTTCCATATCGTATCTGGTTCTGAGGATTTTCTGTGTTTTGCTGCGGACGAGCCGGAGGAACTGTCTTACCTGGGGGTCGGGTTCTTGAGTGTGTAAAAGCCCTGCTTTCTGCCGGGTTAGCACTGCGATATTACGGTATTCTCCAAGCAGTTCATCCTGTGCGCCGCCGACGGAGCGGATTCGCTTGCATATCTGTTTGCACATCTGCTTGCGTATTTGTTTGTGGCTTTGGCTGTTTACCCTCGCCCCTCGAAGAGGGGCAGGGTCAATGAGGTTTATTATCTTGGCTGAGAGGGTAGAGATGCTTTGTGGGGTTTTGATTTTTCTCCTGTTCTTTGAGAATCCCTGTGGGATATAACGGGTTATGCTCTTGGTTGCTCTAACGACCTTGGCCAATTTGGGATTTTGCCGGCTGCTTTTCTGATAGAGATGCTGCATTTCCTTTTCCCAATCGAGATATTCCTGCAGGCGTTCCCGGGTGTGCTTGACGAATAAGTTCATCTGGCCGAGAATGTTGGCTATCTGGTCTTTTCTTTGTACCTCTTCATCGCGGTCGAGTATCTTCTCAAAATATTCGGTAGTGGTGCAGGTAGGCGGAAAGTGGTCTTTTTCGCAGCGCTCGTTCAAGTCAGCGATGTCCAGGACTTCAAGGTATTCAGGGCCGAAGGTATTAAGTAGGACGTCCTCGACAGTCCCGCCCTCTGAATCGTTGGCGTTAACACTTAGCAAGGGGTAGATAAGAATGGGGCCGCTGTAACGGATGCTGCGGTAGTCGTCAAACTTGGGGATTTTTGCAAAGGCCCTGTTGCCACTGGTATAAAATGGCTGGATAAACCATCCTCTGTAGCTCCACCAGCCACTGCCTGTGTGTTGATTTATTACTGAGCGGTTCACCAGGCGCCTCTGCTCGCTGGCTCCGGTGATGATGTACCGGCCGTCTATGATGTTCATATCCAGCAGATGAGGTACCAGTTTGAAGGTGCCGTCGTCCTCTGTTTCTGCATTCCAGAAGGAATCCGTGAAGCCAAACGCTTTACTGTCGGCCCGCCGATAGTTGATACGCCAGTATGCGGAAAAAGGCACGTCCCAGCTAAGTGGGCTATGCTCATAAATGTTAAATTGAGAGATATCTGTGTGATGCCAGATTCCCTTTCGGGCGATGAGCGATACCCAGACTTTATTGTTTTCTTCAAAACTGATTATGGTTTTGGTAATCAGTTTTTTATAGTCGTTGTCACTTAACGTAACCGCAATTTCACCATCAGAAGAAGGCCAGTTACAAACTATTATGGCGTCACCATTGTCAATCATCTGCAGCAGCAAATGGCTGTCGGCAGGCAGATATAATTTGTCGCCTTTAACTTTTTGCGGATGAATTACAAGGTCGTCAGCGAAGAGGTCGGGCACAATAGCATAGCTGCTTTCATGCTGTATGAAAATTTTATGGGCGCCTTCGCCGGGATGTATTTCGATGGTTGCCTGCCCCTGCCTGATTAGATACTGCAGCGAAACAGACCTTCCTGATTCGGTGCGAGACAGGCAGCTCAAAAGGATATGGGTTTCGTCGCCGCTTATTATCTTAAAGGATTCGATATCGATAGCAGCCGTCTCATCTGCTGCGGCAGGACACAGCGTTACGGCCTTTATAAAGTGCTCGCCGATTTTATAATATACCTCCGGTCCGACAGAATTTCGCCTTAGTATTACGGTCATTTTGCTGTTTTCGACACATAAATCTCCGGTGATGTCCTCGCCCCGCACCGTTATGGTGCTGGGCTCGTCTGCGATTTGCCTCCAGCCCTGTTTATTTTTAATCTGGGGTGAAGAAAACGGCTTGTCTATGCTGGTTACTGTGTCAAATACTCTTAGCCCATTAATGTCATCAGATAAGTCGGCGGCACAGCAGAAATTGGCAATTCCTGTAATAGCCGCCAGATAAATTATTAACTCAAACTGACCGATTTTAGGCCGCGAGGAGTTTTTCCAGACGGCGAATAAC
>CAYONQ010000035.1:0-25025 GCA_964405375.1 uncultured Pirellulales bacterium | reverse complement strand
TGTTATTCGCCGCCTGGAAAAACTCCTCGCGGCCTAAAATCGGTCAGTTTGAGTATGTTACGTATTCAATCGGGTCTTTCAGTCCTGCTTCGGCGAAGCCCTTTAATCTCAATCTGCAGGCATCACATCTGCCGCAGCTTCTGCCGAGTCGGTCCGGATCGTAACAACTATGCGTTAAGGAGTAATCCACACCGAGCTTGCTGCCTGTGAGGATAATCTGGGCTTTGGTCATATTTATAATCGGGGTATGAATACGGTATCGGCCTTTATTCTCAACGGCGGCTGCGGTGGCGAGGTTGGCTAACTGCTCGAAAGCCGATATAAACTGGGCACGGCAATCGGGATAGCCGCTGTAGTCGGTTGCGTTGACGCCTATGAAGATATCAAAGGCGCCCAGCACCTCGGCCCAGGCAAGTGCATAACTTAAAAAGATTGTGTTGCGGACAGGCACATAGGTCGTGGGGATTTGCTGCGAATCGCCTAAATTGGCTCTATCCTTCGGCACGTCAATAGCGGCGTCTGTAAGAGCCGAGCCGCCAAAGCAGGCCAAATCAATATCGATTATGCGGTGCTCGGCTACACTGATGGAACGAGCGACCTTTTTCGCTGCCTCGATTTCCCGCTGGTGCCGCTGGCCATACCTAAAGGTCAGGGCAAATAACCGGAAATCCTCGCTGCGGGCGATAGCGAGCGTTGTGGCTGAATCAAGGCCGCCGCTCAATAAAATAACCGCTTTTTTATTTTTCTCCGACATTTTCCCAAACTTGCCAAACTTATCAATGTTTATTATATTAGTTTGGCGGAATTTTTGCGAGGGTTCCAAATGACCAAAAAGCCAAAACTCGAACTATTCGACAACCCATATCCCCGGCGCAACTATCGTATCACAATCAGGTGCCCCGAATTTACCAGTGTTTGTCCCCGAACGGGCCAGCCGGACTTTGGTGAGATTGTAATCGAGTACTGTCCCGACAAGAGCTGCATCGAGCTAAAGAGCTTAAAGTTCTATATGCAAAGCTATCGCAACAAAGGCATTTTTTACGAAGCTCTGACAAATGAAATCCTGGACGATTTATCCAATAGCTGCAAGCCACGCTGGATGAAGGTTACCTCACACTTCACACCGCGAGGCGGTATAACCACCGAGGTAACGGCAGAATATAAGGCGAAAAGTAACTGATGGTTTATTCAGAGGTGAGGAAATGGCAATAAAATTCAATTGCGACTATTGCGGCAAAAAGATAGAGGTGCCGGACGATGCCGGCGGCAAGTGGGGCAAATGCCCCGGATGTCATAACCGGCTTTATGTGCCCAAGCTGGACTCTGATGAAGAGTTAAAGCTTGCGCCGATAGATGAAGACGATAAAGAAAGACAGAAACAGCTATTGACGGAGACCTACCGGCTTACGCAGGAATTATTAAGTGCAAAAGAGATACCGCCCGAGCCGGCTGAGGCCGCCGCCCCACCAGCCGAGGCAGACAACCAGCAGCTCACGGCAACTATAATCTCTTATCTGCGACAAATGGCCGACGGTGAGCTGGACGAGGCCGAAAGAATTGCGGGCCTGATAGCCCAACACCGCAAAAGAGCCGTAAAAATCCTCGACAAAATAGCTGGCGGTGAAACTGTCCAGCCGGAACTGGCTGACATCCCCCATCAGGTGCTCTCAGGACTGATAAAAACGCTGCGAGCCAAAATAAAATAAACCAAAAAATTTTTCAAAAAACCTAAACGTCCTGAAAAACACACCCAATTCGCAAATCTACCACGATTTTCCCGGCCTATAAAAAATAAAGGGCCGGCTGCCTTTCCTCAATTTGGCCGTAATAAAGCCATTTCCTATATTTTGTATGGACAGAGACGCAATCTGACGGGGCCTGCCATCACAACCGGAAAGGAAGCTTAGTATGGGCGAAGGAACAGTTGTACACGTTACCCACGAAACAGTGGGGAAAGTCGGCGGTATAGGTGCCGTCCTGAAAGGGTTTTTCACCTGTAATTCATATCTCGACGCAGTTGACCGCTCAATCATCATAGGTCCGCTGTTTTCCACAGAAGGGTCGGTATTAGACCGGCTTGGCGACGACGGCGAGGTGCTCTATTCATCTCTGGATGGACTTATGAACACCGGCTATGCAGCCGCCTTTAGAAAAATCGAAACTTTCTATAATGTGGGTATCGTCTATGGCAGGCGAACATTTGTCGATGAGCAGACGGGTGTAAAAAGCTCGCCCGAGGTTTTTCTAATCGACGTACGACATATGGACGGCGGGCCGGTCAACAAATTAAAAAAACAGATGTACGAGGAATTCGGCGTCCGCAGCGATTTGTATGAACATCTGTGGGAGTATGAGCAATACGTGAGATTGGCGCCGGCGGCGATTGCAACGCTGAAATCAATCGGCGCTGCTAAAGATTCGACAACTATTATTGCTCACGAGTTTATGGGAATGCCGACAGCGCTAGCAGGGATTCTTGATGCATCCTACGACTTCAAAACCATTTTCTACGCCCACGAAGTAGCGACGATGCGCCGCATCGTGGAGACACATCCCGGCCACGATACGATGTTTTATAACACTATAAAACAGGCCTACAAAAATAGACTCTATGTCAACGATGTGTTCGGCGACCAGAACTGTTATTTCAAGCACCCGCTCGTAGAGGCCTCAAAGTACTGCGACACTATATGCGCGGTAGGCGATTATGTGGTCAGTGAATTACGTTTTCTGGCGCCGGAATTTGAGACCGCCGATATCGATATAGTTTACAACGGCATACCGGCATATCAAATCAGCGTTGATGAGAAACTCGCATCGAAGGAGAAACTGCGTCAGTACTGCGAGAATCTGCTGGGATTTAGGCCGGATTTTGTTTTCACACACGTTACGCGGCTGGTGCAAAGCAAGGGCTTGTGGCGTGATTTGCGTGTGCTCGAACACATTGAAAAAGAATTCAACGCCCAGGGCAAAACTGCGGTGTTATTCCTGCTAAGCACCCAGGTATCACAGCGGCGAAGTTTCGACATCTACAATATGGAATCGGCGTATAACTGGCCGGTGGCCCACCGTGAGGGTTGGCCTGACCTGTCCGGCGGCGAGGCGGAACTCTACACGGCCATTCAGCAGTTCAATGCGCAAAACCGTAATATAAAAATCATCTTCATAAACCAGTTCGGCTTTGAGCCGAAATACTGCGGCAAAAGGATGCCGGAAGGTATGGAATTTATGGACATTCGCAAGGGAACCGACGTCGAATTCGGCCAGAGCATTTACGAGCCGTTCGGCATCGCCCAGCTTGAACCGTTGACCTTCGGCGGACTCTGCGTGGTCAGCAGCGTCTGCGGATGTGCGGGCTTCGCCCACGATGTAACCGCCTCGCAAGACGGCAATCCGGAAAGCATCAAAAATCTTATTATCGCCGATTACACCAACTTGAATAGCCACGGTTACAGCAATATCGAAGACTTGCTACAAATTGACCGGCAGGTGCGCAACCAGATAGAAGCACGCCAGAGTAAAAAGGTCGCAATGCAAATAATTCAACGCCTGCCAAAAGACAAATCCGAAACCGAAGATATGATTCAAACAGGGTATCGTATCGCAAAAGATATGAACTGGGACGTAATGGTCAAAAATTACCTGTTAAACAGTCTGCAAAAGACACTACACAAACAGCGAAGCCGAAGAATTTACACAAACGTATAACCTTGCTGCGACTTCCAATACCCTGCATCCCACTGCGAGACGCTTTTCCCCTTGACTGCCTGCAAGAAAGCCCCTAAACTGCTTATCCGTGGGCGGTCTTGAGAAAAAACCAATTATCGGGATTTTGGGCGGTGTCGGCTCTGGCAAAAGCACCGTTGCAGCCGAGCTTGGTAAGCTGGGCTGTAAAGTCATTGACGCCGACAAAATCGCCCACGAACTGCTTGACGAGCCGAACGTAAAGAAAAAAATAGTGGCCTGTTTCGGCAATGCTGTCTTAGATTCAGCAGGGAAAATCGACCGAAAGAGACTGGCTGACATCGTTTTTGCCGATGGCGATAAGCTCTCGCTGCTTAATAGCATAATTCACCCCTTTGTTCTGGCCCGTGTTGAGCAGCTTATAGCCCAATACAACCACCAATCAAAGGTTAAGGCGATTGTGCTGGATATGCCTCTGTTGGTAGAGGTCGGCTGGGATAAACGCTGCGACCGGCTCATTTTTGTCGATTGCGAAGAGCAACTAAGGCGGGAAAGGGCCAAAAAAATAGGCCTTTTTGACGAAAATTGTGTAAAAATCAGAGAAAATTTTCAGATTTCTCTGGACAAGAAGATTGGCCTCGCCGATAATGTGGTAAATAACAATTCTGACTTCTCGGCGTTGGCCAAGCAAGTCGTTGCTATCTTCTCTTACATTGTGGATAATGGGTAAGCGGGGTTTATCGTAGCCGGCTCATATTAGTTAACCCATTTTGATATATTTAAGTTTTATCTCTACTACTCAAAATCCAAATCCTGCTGGATTCCTACGGAATAGTTTCCTGTGGAACCATAGAATCTCACAAATGGAGAATAATTATGGCTAAAGCTGCTTCAAAAAACGAAAAAACACCAAAAAAACGCAGAGCCACAAGGAAAAGGGCCTCTGCCGCTAAACAGGCAACCCTTGACGCATCAGAACATCAAAGGGCTAACTCAACCTCAACTATGACCGAAAGCACCCCCACCACAGAGCCCAAAGGGCAAACCCCAAAAAACAAAAAAACCGAAGAAGAATCCACACACGCCAAATACGAGCGGATTAAAAAAGGCAGCTTGTATTTAACGGATTTGCAGAAACTAACCGTCTCGGAGCTGCACGAGCTCGCCAAAAAAGAAGACATCACGGAGTACAGCGCCCTTAAAAAGCAGGATTTGATTTTTAGAATCCTCAAGGAGCAGATTCGCCAAAACGGGCTGATGTACGGCGAAGGGGTGCTGGAGGTGCTGCCGGACGGCTACGGCTTCCTGCGAAACCCGGATTATAACTACCTTTCCAGCCCGGACGATATCTATGTCTCGCCTTCTCAAATCAGACGCTTCGGGCTGCGAACCGGCAACATCGTATCGGGGCAAATCCGACCGCCGAAAGACTCAGAGAAGTACTTCGCCCTGCTGCGGGTCGAAGCAATCAACTATGAAAACCCCGACAACCTTGCGGAAAAGACGGTATTCAGCGACTTAACGCCGCTGCATCCGGAAGAACGCTTTATACTCGAGACAACATCGGAAGAACTGAATATGCGGATAATCGATTTGGTAACACCGGTGGGCAAGGGTCAGCGAGGTCTGATTGTCGCCCCGCCGCGAACCGGCAAGACAATCCTGCTGCAAAAAATAGCAAACGCCATCAGCACCAACTATCCCGATGCAAGATTGATAGTGCTGTTGATTGACGAACGGCCGGAAGAGGTTACGGAGATGGAACGCAAAACCGCCGAAGATGTCGAGGTCATAAGCTCGACATTCGATGAGCCGGCCTCCCGTCACTGTCAGGTGGCGGAAGTAGTAATTGAAAAGGCAAAGCGGCTCGTCGAATACGGTGAAGACGTAATTATCCTGCTGGATTCGATAACCCGCCTGGCACGGGCCTATAATACCGAGATGCCGCACTCAGGCAAAATCCTGACCGGCGGTGTCGATGCCGGCGCAATGCAGATGCCGAAGAAATTCTTCGGTGCGGCAAGAAATATCGAAGAAGGCGGTTCGCTGACCATTTTTGCGACCGCACTAATCGACACCGGCTCAAAAATGGACGAGGTAATCTTCGAGGAGTTTAAGGCGACCGGAAATATGGAGCTGCACCTCGACAGACGGCTTGTTGACAGAAGGACGTGGCCGGCCATTGACATCAGCCGAAGCGGGACCAGAAGAGAGGAATTGCTTCTCGACCCGAAGGAGCTTGAGTGCGTGTATCGACTGCGAAGGGTCCTTAGCGAATTGAACCAGACTGAGGCAATTGAACTTCTCAAGAGCCGGCTCACCAAGGTCCGCTCAAACGCAGAGTTCCTGATGACAATGAACCTCGACTAAGCCAAACGATGGTGTAAAGCCAATTGCCATAGCACTAAACAGAAATACCTGCTCTGCACTTCAAGCACTACCAAGCTACAAAAACGGGTTTTGTCGCCCCTGAGGGTAAGAATTGCGCCAATTCCCGCAAAATTCACCTTGCATTCGACCCGTCTTTATGCTATAATACGCCGCAATTCGGTAACCAATTTTAACAAGGGGTAATAAAGAAGAGGGAGCGAAAAATGTACAGAAGCGGAATCATATCAATAATGGCCGTTATTGTTTGCCGGTTTGGCTTCCGTGCATTGCCGGCTCACGCTGAAGTAAACTGGCATGGCGGCTTGGGTCCGCCAAGCTGGACCTGGGTGATTAACCCTAATGAGCTCAACGTCAACGAGATAATTTATTTCTCCGGTCCCACAGAGGTCTACTCTAATGACTGTTATGCGGAGAAGGCAATGGGAGGTTCTCCCACGCTGACCATCAACCCTAATGAAAAAACCGTAGAATTATGGTTTCAACCCCCGGCGCCGGAAATCTGTATTGATCTTTGGGATCCAGCCTGCGGCCTTGAAGGTCATTTCGGCCCACTGGCCGGCGGAGACTGGCTTTTCTTTTGTGAAAACCCAATGCCTGGTATTTTGCCCTGGCCCAATTTTTATATCCAATTTAAGGTGTCCTCGCTGGCTGTGCTGCAACCCAACGGTGGAGAGATTCTGCTTGCAGATTCAATATACACAATCAACTGGACAGATTTTAGAAGCGGTAGTGGCTGCCCAGGCAACTACCTCTTGAAGTATTCCACCAACAATGGTGGAAGCTGGACTCCAATAGACTCAAACTCCGTTTCCAATACCTGCTCGTACGACTGGCTGGTTCCTGCAGTGGATTCCAACCAGTGCCTGATTCAAATTGTTGACGCCAATGACCCCAATATAGTCGATACCAGCGACGATTTATTTTACATATACGAATGCCAAGGCCCCATTATTGGTGACCTGGATAACAACTGTTATGTGGACTTTTTAGATTTAGCTGTACTCTCACTTCACTGGCTCGAATGCGGCAACCCGTATGACCCTAACTGTGGAAACTGACAGCGTAAGAGCCAGCCGGCGCAACCAGAGCAGCAGTTAAACATCCAACAGAACATATAAAACCGCTAAAAAGCGGTAACTAAATCAGGCGTTTTTTCGCATCCGGCACATAAATCCTCGTTTGCATCTAATTGTTCGCTTTACATTATTGAGCGGTTTTATTAAGATAAAACTCCGGCAGAACGATGTCTTGCCGGAGTTTTTTCACAGATAACCGACCGGGACAGTTTATGGCAGAACAACTCTCGAAAGTTTATGAACCCAAAACGACAGAAGGCCGGGTGAATGAAATATGGTCTTCCGGCAGCTATTTCCACGCAGAGGCACCGTCGGACGGCCGAAAACCCTATGCGATTATGATACCACCTCCCAATGTTACGGCGCCGCTGCACCTCGGCCATGCACTGAACAATACATTGCAGGATATATTGATTCGACTCCGCCGGATGCAAAATTACAATACGCTGTGGATGCCGGGCACCGACCACGCCGGCATCGCCACCCAGACGGTCGTTGAGAAGCGTATCCTCTCGGAGGAAGGCAAACGGCGAACCGACTTTGCGCGTGATGAATTCGTCGGCCGCGTGCAGGCGTGGAAGGATGAATACGAGGCGAAGATTATCGAGCAGCTGCAGGCAATGGGCTGCTCGTGCGACTGGCAGCGGACGCGGTTTACGATGGACAAGGTCTGTGCGAAAGCCGTTCGGGCCGCCTTCTTCCGGCTCTTCAAAGATGGGCTTATCTATCGAGGCAAACGATTAGTCAACTGGGACCCGGCCACGCAGACGGTATTGGCCGACGATGAGGTCGAACACGAACTGGTGCAGGGACACTTCTGGTATCTGAGGTATCCGCTTGTCGAGCCGGTCAAGATAACGGGAAAGAAAGTTGAGTACGTTACCGTCGCCACGACCCGGCCGGAGACGATGCTCGGCGATACGGCTGTTGCAATGAACCCGAAGGATTTGCGGGCTGAACATCTGGTCGGCAAAAAGGTGCAGCTTCCGATTGTAGGCCGGATTATTCCAATAATAGCCGATGAACACGTCGTTCTGCCTGACCGGCAAAGTGAAGATGAAAAGGCGAGATTTTCCACCGGCTTTTTGAAGGTTACGCCGGCCCACGACCCGGACGACTGGGATATTGGCCAGAGACAGGAGCTGGAAATAATAAATGTTATGGCGCCGGATGGCACTATCAGCGATAAATATGGCTGGGAAGATGCTCACGCACCCGAAGCACAATCCTTACTTGGTATGGACAGGTTTGAGGCACGTGAGGCCGTTGTCGAATGGTTCCGGCAGGAGAATCTGCTTGAGGACGTTCGGGAATATGCCCACGAGGTAGGCCACAGTTACCGCAGTCACGTGCCTATCGAGCCATATCTGTCGGACCAGTGGTATATCGCTGTAAAGAAACCTATTGAGCATTTGAAAGGGAAATTGGGCGAAGGCCTGATTGAAGATACCGATGTGCCGGTGAATTCTCTTGCCGGTTTGGCCTTAAAGCCGCTGCTCGACGGCCGGCTTACGTTTACTCCCAAGCGGTATGCCAAGACGTATCAAGCGTGGCTGGAGAACCTGCGCGACTGGCCGATAAGCCGGCAGCTCTGGTGGGGACACAGAATACCAATATGGTATTGTCAAAAATGCGGGCAAACCAATAGTGGTATGGAAGACCCTAAAAGCTGCGAAAAATGCGGCTGCGACGATTTAGTTCAGGACGAGGATGTTTTGGATACGTGGTTTAGCTCGGCGTTGTGGCCATTCAGCACGCTGGGCTGGCCGGATGAAACGCCGGAGCTTAAAACGTTCTATCCGAGCGACGTGCTTTGCACAGCGAGAGAGATTATTACGTTGTGGGTATCGCGAATGGTGATGATGGGGCAATACTGCAGGGAGGACATTCCATTCAGTGACGTGTATATTCACGCAATGATTCAGGATGGCGTTGGCCGGAAGATGAGCAAGAGCTTAGGCAACGGCATTGACCCGCTTGTTGCTATAAACAGCCACGGCGCCGATGCGATGCGGTTTACGCTGGCCAGTATGACAACGGATACGCAGGACATTCGGATGCCGGTGGTGGCAATGACACTGCCGGACGGGCGAACGGAAAATACGTCACCAAAGTTCGATGTCGGCCGAAACTTCTGTAATAAGCTCTGGAACGCATCACGATTTACACTGATGAATCTTGAGGGGCTCGACCCAAATAAATTTGACCCCGACAAGATGGACATCACCGACAAATGGATTCTTTCACGCCTGTCTAAAACTATTTCCGAGGTTACTAAATCTCTGGATGAGTTTAAGTATAATGAGCCGTTAAATCAGCTTTATAAATTTTTCTGGAACGATTTCTGCGACTGGTATCTTGAATGGGTCAAGCCGAGAATGCAGGATTCTCAACAAAGTCCAACCGCTCAAAACGTGCTTGCATTTGTACTGGACCAGACGTTGCGTTTACTGCATCCGTTCGTGCCGTTTATCACCGAGGGTATATTCCAGAAACTAAACGAGATTGCGCCGGCAAGAAATCTCAATAACATCGCAGAAGCTAAAGAGGCAAAAGCACTGGTAGCCGCCGAATGGCCAAAAAAGATAGATTCTTTAGTGGACGAGGACGTAGAAAAACAAATTACGATTATTCAGTCCGTAATCCGAGCCATAAGGGATGTCAGAAGAGAATATAATAAACCGCCAAATGAGCTTTTGCAGGTTTCTGCGAAGTCGCCGGCAGAAACCGCAGATATACTAAACCGGAATGCGGAGCTTATCCGGCAGTTGGCCGGCATAAAAGAATTCAAGGCGGGCACGACAATTAAAAAATCCAAAAACGCCGCTACGGCGATAGTTGAGGATTCACAGATTTACATTCACGATGTAATTGACCCACAAGCTGAGCGAAAACGGCTTGAAAAACAAAAAGACAAGATAGAAAAGGCCAAAAAGGCGGTGGAGGCCAAGCTGAGCAATGAAGATTTTGTCAGCAAGGCCAAGCCGAAAGTCGTTGCGAAGGCCAGAAAGAGACTGGCTGAATTAGCGGAACAATTAGAAACAATAGAAAAACATCTCTCGCAATTGGAAAGTTGATTTAGTAAAGGCGGTGTCAAAATGGATGTGGAAATGGAATTGTCACGTATAATTATTAACGAGACATCCGACCAGCAGATAATCGTCCTGAAGGAGCGTAACGGTCAGCGCAGCTTCCCCATCGTTATAGGCATAGTTGAAATTTTTGCAATCGACCGGCGGTTAAAAGGCATCAAGCCGCCCCGCCCAATGACGCACGATTTATTAGCCGGCGTAATCGAAGGCCTTGGCGCTAAAATAGAAAAGATAGTTATAAACGACCTGCGCAATCATACCTTCTATGCAAAGATAACGCTCAGTTCAAACGGTCAAAACGTCGAAATTGACTCCCGCCCTTCCGATGCGATTGCGCTGTGTGTGGCGTCAAACGCCCCTATTTACGTTGCCGAGCATGTTTTAGAGAAGACCCGCCAGTAAAAAAACTCGAAATCAGCAACAGCCCCACACCGATACAAAGCATAGTGTCTGCGATATTGAAGGCCGGCCAATGCTTGCCGGGCCAGTAGACAACGTCGATGAAATCCCGCACCCTGCCATCGTTAAAAATCCTGTCGTGGAGATTGCCACACACGCCGGCAGCAAAAAGGCCAAGGGCAACATACACCAATTTCTGCTCGCTCGCGCTCAAAAGAAAAACTGCAAAAATTACCCCCAAAGCAACAACTGAGACCGCTATTAAAAGGTAACGCTGACCGGCGGCTATCCCAAAAGCGGCGCCGGCATTCTCCGCCACTACCAACTGCAAAAAACCATCTATAATTGAGACGCTCTTCTGCGGTTTTTGCTCCAGCCAGTTGAACACAGCCGCTTTGGTCCATAAATCCAGTATCACACCGGCCACCACCAACGGCCAGAAGATGAACTGGGCCTTCGGCTTAGCAAACAGCGTATATCGTTTAGTTTCCGGCTGTTTACTATCTGCTGTCTGCTCAGTGCTATCGTCCATTTCCTTCTTATCTACTGTACACTGTTTTTCTACTTCGAATATCTTTCTATCAATTTAAGCAGCCTCTCTCTACGCGGCTGGTCGGGCTTGATGTCCAGAGATAAACGCCACTGCCGGATTGCTTTTTCTCTCAGCGTATCATCTTCATCTTTAAGCGCCCTTAACATATAGGCGACTCCCAATCCCCTGTAGGCCTGCCAATCCTTATCATTTATCTCAATCGCCCTGCTGTAGCTTTCCGTTGCGTTGTCCACATCCTCAAGCCGCAGATAACAGTATCCGAGATATTGATAGGCGGTGTTGCTTTCAGGGGCGATTTGTGTCGCTGATATTAACAGTTCTTTCGCAACGCTCTCCCGGCCGGTCTTCAGATAACAAACCGCCAGCGAAGTCATAATCTTGGGGTCGTTACTGTCTATCTCCAGCGCTCGCTTGTAGGATGCTATGGCCTGCTCATAGTCCTTCTGCGATTCATAAATATCCCCTTGCGATTCATAAATATCTCTAAACACATCCCGGACCTCAGCAGTATCAGGACTAATCTGCTCGGCCCGTTTGCCGTATATCAATGCCTCGTTATAGTCCCCAATCTCATAGTAGCATTTAGCGGCGTTGATATGCGCATCCAGATGGTCGGGGTCGAGCTCACAAGCCGTGGCGTACGCCTTGACCGCCTGTGCGAATTTCTTCACAACCTGATAAACACCCCCAAGATTAAAAAAGTCCCTGAAAGACCAGGGATTCAACTGCGTCGCTTTTTCATAGGCGGCGGTGCTTTTCTCATAATCCTGCATTCGCTGATAAATCTCGCCGAGCAAGGAATAAGCCAACGAAAAACGCTCATTCAATTGCACAGCCGAGTCGAGCTTTTCGACGGCCTTTTCGTTCTCGTCAAGTGCCTTCAGCTCCACAGCGTCAACATACAACTCAACCGCCCGCCGTTCAGAATAGGAACAGCCGGTGGAAAACATCAAAATAAAAAGGAAAAAGTAAAAAGGAAAAAGTGAAAAATAGGCCGCTTTTGACTTCCAGCTCTTACTTTTTGTCTTTACCCTATCCGTGTTATCGGACATCTACGCCTTCCTTTCCGGCACGGCATAATACTACAGTTATCATCCCCAAATATCCACAAAGCAATTTTTAATTGGCGAGCAAAATTATACCATAGTAAATAGTGCTGTCAAAAACTTTTAGTGATGCGAGGGTCGAGTTTTGAGCATTTTTTCTAAATGTTTGACATATTTAACACAGCCCTATATCATATCTGCCTAATTTGATTAAGCCGTGGGATATAGACGAGGCATTGCCTTGCCTCCGTCGCTTTATTGAAAGGTTGCTGTTTTATGGCAAAGGTAATTTTGAAAAACCGGCCATTTGTGTTAATTATCCGTGACGGGTGGGGCTATAACCCAAACAGGGATGAAGATGAGCATAATGCCGTCAAGTGCGCCCACAGTCCTGTAGATGATATGCTAATGACAGAATTCCCAAACTGCCTTATACACACCGCAGGTACCGATGTGGGCCTGCCGGCCGGGACTATGGGCAACAGCGAAGTGGGACACCAAAATATCGGGGCAGGCAGAATCGCACCCCAGGAATCCGTGAGAATCAGCAATGCCATTCGCGACGGGTCATTCTTTGAAAATGCCGAGTTCTCGAACCTAATCAAATTTGTAAAAAGCAATAACGGCAAAATGCACGTGATGGGACTGTGTAGTGACATCGGCGTCCACTCGCTTTTAGACCATTTGTACGGCCTGCTTAAACTTGCGAAAAGAAACGATGTAAAAGACGTTTTTATCCACGCATTTACCGATGGACGGGACTCGCCACCGGACAGCGGAGCAGGATATATAACTGATATCGAAAAAAAGGCCAAAGAGATAGGCATAGGCACAATAGCCAGCGTAATGGGTAGATTCTATGCGATGGACCGTGACAGCAGATGGGACCGCGTGCAAAAGGCCTACGAATGTATGCGGTACGGCAGCGGCCTGAAGGCAACCAGTGCAGCAGAGGCGGTCAGCAAAAGCTATGAAAACAAGGTAACGGACGAATTTATCGAGCCAACCGCCATTGTTGACAGCGAAAACCTGCCGGTCGCTACTGTCGACGACGGCGACGGCGTAATATTCTTTAACTTCCGCGGCGACAGGCCCCGTGAAATTACGCGGGCATTTGTCGAGCCGGACTTCAAAGAGTTCGCCAGACCAACCAAAGCCAATATATATTATGTGTGTATGACAGAGTACGATGCGACGATCCCTGCACCGGTAGCATTCCCGAAGCCGCCAAAAATGAAAAATATATTAGGGGCATACTGGGGCAGCTTAGGGCTGAAGCAATTTCGCTGCGCCGAGACGGAAAAATACGCCCACGTTACCTTCTTCTTCAACGATTACACCGAAAAGCCGTTCAGCGGCGAGGACAGGCAGATTGTGCCTTCGCCGCGGGTTAAAACATACGACCTAAAACCTGAGATGAGCGCTTACGAGGTTACCGATGTTGTGCTGGAACGGCTCGACTCCAACAAATACGACGTGATGGTGGTCAATTTTGCCAACCCGGATATGGTCGGCCATACCGGCATACTGTCGGCGGCTATCAGGGCCGCTGAGGTAGTAGATGAATGCGTCGGCAAAATCCTGGACAAGGTTAAAAGTTTAGGCGGTGCAGCCATAGTTACCGCCGACCACGGCAACCTCGAGAGAATGGCCGAAGAAAACGGCAAGCCACACACCGCCCACACCAGCGGCGATGTGCCATTGATTGTATTTGGCCAGCGCTACAAAAATAAAAAACTGCGACAGGGTGGAAGGTTGGCCGATGTAGGGCCTACTCTGCTTAAGATGATGGATTTGCCTAAACCCGAGGAAATGACCGGCCAGAGCTTGATAGAATAATGAATGTCGAACAAGGAATTTTCAAGTTCGACATTCGATTGCTCTTTGCAGGGGCGAGGGACAACAATGGGGCGAATAGTCACCCTTGATGAGAATATGATTAATATGATTGCGGCCGGCGAGGTGATTGAACGCCCCGCCAGCGTGGTCAAGGAGCTGATGGAGAACAGCATCGATGCGGGGGCTACAAAAATCACCGTTTCAATCGAAGACGGAGGCCGAAAATTAATATCGGTTTCCGATAACGGCTGTGGGATGGACGCCGAAGACCTGGCCAGCGCATTCGAGCCGCATACCACCAGCAAAATCAAAACCACTAAAGACCTGCGGGATATAGCGACACTCGGCTTCAGGGGCGAGGCATTAGCAAGCGTCGGCTCGGTGGCACAGGTCAGAGCCGTCAGCAGAACAAAGACAGAATCCGGCGCCAACTGCGTTGAGATTGACTGTGGAAATAAAGCCGGCGTCAGCCCTGGCAGTGCAGACTACGGCACAACAATCGAGGTCAGAGACCTTTTCTATAAGCTGCCTGCAAGACGTAAATTCCTCAAAACCGCCAACACCGAGATGGGACATATTATCGAACACTTCACACGCATCACACTGGCAAGTGACAATTTGGATATGACATTAGTACACAACGACCGCCAGCTTTATCA
Source organism: uncultured Pirellulales bacterium (assembly GCA_964405375.1). Lineage (GTDB taxonomy): Bacteria > Planctomycetota > Phycisphaerae > Sedimentisphaerales > Anaerobacaceae > CAYONQ01. Next base: position 10,286 of record CAYONQ010000035.1, on the reverse strand, counting down.
CCTACCAGCCAACAGGGGGCTTCGCCAACGCATAGCCGAACTGTTCTCATCCGAAATCTCTGAAAACCTGATTGAAACCGAAAGTAATGAAAAAGGGCTGCATATTTTTGTGCTGCTGGGCAGACCCGCTATTTCAAGAGCAAATAACAAACTTCAATACATATTTCTGAACGGCCGATTCATACGTGATAAATTTATCTCGCATGCAGTCAAAGAGGCATACCGCGGCAGCTTAGAGCCGAACAGATACCCTGTTGTCTTTCTATTTATTCAAATGCCCTACGAAAACTACGATGTAAATGTACATCCCACGAAAATTGAGGTCCGTTTTGCAAACGCCAACCTGATTCATTCACAAATCCTAAGCTGCCTGCGGGAAAAACTCTTAGCAACGAATCTCGACACCAATGCAAAATTGCCGGCAACAGTCGCCGCAAAACCGGAACGAAAAGATACCTTTGGGGCCGGCTACAGAAACCAGAAGATTGCCGACGCAATGACTGAATTTTTCAAAAAGCACAGGCCCATTCAAACGCAGCAGCAGATTGGCTTTCACACAAGGACAGCACACAGCAGTACCGTAGAGCAGATAGAAAAAGAAAGACTACACGCTATACGCTATGAGTTTACCCCGCACTTCGATGCGGGGCTAACCGCTATTCAGATACACGACAGCTTCATTGTCGAACAAACCGACGATGGCTTTGTCATTATCGACCAGCACGCACTTCATGAACGCATCATATACGAAGAGCTGCGCAGGCGAATACGGAAAGGCAAGCTCGAATCACAGAAACTTTTGATACCCGAAAGCTTCGAGCTTTCAACTGCCGGTGCCGATGTACTACAAGCCGGTGGCGAAATAATCGAAAAATTAGGGATTGAGCTTGTGCCCTTCGGGCCGAAGACCTATGCCATACAGGCATTTCCAACGCTGCTGGCAAAGGCCGACTCGCTCGATTTCGTCCGGGATTTAATCGACCTGCTCACAGACAAGGACCTTGCAGTCGATGCGGAACGGCTTCTTGACGAAGTTCTGAAGATGGCTGCGTGCAAGGCGGCCATCAAGGCAGGTCAAAAACTAACCGGCAGCGAAATACAACAACTGCTCACAGATAGAGAAACGTGCGAACACGCAAGCCGATGCCCGCATGGAAGACCCACCACAATAAAATTTACAACGGTCGAGCTGGAAAAACAGTTCAAACGGATATGATTCTAAAAAAAAGCTGGACATTACCGACTATCACAATCGTCTGTTTATCCTGCGTATTCGGTTTATATTGGGCTGCTGCATCGCGAAAAACGTTTCGGCTCCCAACAACAACGAGTCCACCCAAAAGGATTGTATCTCTTGCGCCGAACCTGACTGAAATTCTTTTTGCATTAGGGCTTGGAGAAAATGTTGTTGCGGTCTCCAATAACTGCGACTGGCCTGCCGAGGCAGTCAGCAGGAAAAAGGTGGGGACATTCTGGCAGCCAAACACCGAGGCAATTATAGCATCCAAGCCGGATTTGGTGATTACACTGCGGTTCGAGCAGCAAAAAGCCGTCGCCGATACCTTGAACCGGCTGGGTTATAAGGTCTTAACCTTAAAGGTAGAGGAAATCGAGGAGCTTTTCACGGCTATTCAAAAAATGGGGGAAGCAGCCGACTGCATCGAGCGTGCTGAGAAACTTGCCGGCAGTATCAGGAAAAAGACAAACGATTTGCAATCGAAATATGGCTTGGCCAATAAAGTCAAAACACTGTGGGTCGTGCAGGTTGAACCGCTGCGTATAGCGGGCAGAAGCACCTTCGTAAATGAAATGCTCGAACTGGCAGGCGGCGAGAATGCTATCGGTCCCACTATAGGCCAATATCCTCAAATCGGCACGGAAGAGCTTCTTGCGTGCGGTGCGGAGGTTATAATCCAGTCGGCAATGGGAGCGAGTAATATCGACAGACAGCAGCAGGCCGCAGAGTCGTTCTGGAGCAAATTCGCCGCCCTGCCGGCCGTCAAAAATAACAGGATTTACGTTGTTAACCCGGACACTGCGCTAAGATTAGGGCCGCGACTGCCGGAAGGAATAGAAATAATTGCCCGCTGCCTACACCCGGATACCGCTATGGAAAAACATAACGTTGCACTACAAACGAGATAAATAAATGGCTGAATTTCTAACACCCAAAAATCTGGTAATCAAAATCGTCGTCTGCTCGGCAGTTCTGGCAGTTGTAATGTGCCTGTGCGCTTTGGTAGGGACACAAAGGATTTCTTTGGAAAATGTCCTTGCCGGGCCAGGCCAGGGGCCGGGTGAGAACACCGACTACGAAATCTTCGTCGGCGTTAGAATACCACGAGTGATTCTGGCCGCATTAGCCGGAGCGGCGCTGGCCTGTGCAGGTGTTATTTTGCAGGCGATTTTACGAAATCCGCTCGCCGACCCTTATATACTCGGAATATCCAGCGGCGCAGGATTAGGGGTGATTATTGCGGTTTTGTCGGGGATAACGTGGAGTTTCTGGGCCGGTTCGCCAATAACGGTCTTTGCATTTGCCGGAGCAACTTTAACCGTCTGGCTGGTCTGGTACATCGGGCATTTGGCGGGTAAATCACAGGTTACGAGCTTGCTGCTGGCTGGCGTGGTTATCAATGCCTTCTTTTCAGCGGTGATAATGTTTCTAACGTCGATATTAAAAAGCCATCAGCTACGCTCGACAACACTGTGGCTGATGGGCAACATAACAGAAAAAGACCCGTCGGTGCTGTGGGTCAGTGCGGTTTGCATTCTGGCAGGGATATTGGGCCTATTTAGTATCTGCCACAGGTTAAATGTCCTGACCTTCGGCCAGGAAGAGGCAAAGGGACTCGGCGTGGACCCGGCAAAAACCAGATTCGCTGCCTTCGGCCTGGCGGCTTTTATAACCGCTATTGCGGTCAGTCTAAGCGGGCTTATTGGGTTTGTGGGGCTTATCATCCCGCACGCAGTTCGCCTCGTATTCGGGCCTGACCATCGCCAATTGCTGCCTGTCAGTGCAATAATCGGCGGTGCATTTTTAGTTATTGCCGATACGGTTGCCCGGACGATTGTCGCCCCTGCACAACTGCCGGTAGGCGTGATTACGGCCATTGCCGGCGGACCGTTCTTTTTGGTCCTGCTGGCAAAATACAGTAGAAAAGTTAGCTGGTTAAAATGAGCGGGATTATAGAAGTCGAAAATCTGAGCTTTAGCTACTCGCAAAGAGTAATCTTAAAAACCCTAAGTTTTGAAGTAACATCAGGGACATTTCTGGCCATAGCAGGGCCGAACGGGGCAGGTAAAACAACACTGCTGAATCTGCTTTGCGGACTGCTGAAGGCCGATGCCGGCCACATAAAAATTAACAGCTCAAATATAACCTCATACCCTATCAAAAAACTTGCACAAATAGTTGCCGTCGTTCGCCAGGAATTCGTGCCGGTATTCGACTTCACCGTTACAGAGATGGTATCAATGGCGAGAACGCCGTATCTCGGCACATTCGGATTTGAGAGCAACGCCGATAAGGAAATCATAAACGAGGCGCTCGAAACAACCGACACACTCCAGTTTGCCTCACGGCCGCTGGCCCAGTTGAGCGCAGGCGAACGGCAGCGGGTTTTCATTGCACGGGCGCTTGCACAAAATACGGCCGTCCTGCTCCTTGATGAGCCGACCAGCTTTCTGGACTTGAAACATCAGGTCGGCATATACGACCTGCTCAAGGCCGCACAGCTTGAAAAAGGCAAAACAATCGTGGCTGTAACACACGACATTAACCTGGCGGCCCAATATTGCGACGAGGTTCTGCTTCTCGGAGGTCTCGCAGACTACCATATCGGCAAAACCAAAGATGTCTTTTCCCCCCGGCAAATCGAAAAAATCTTCGGCGTTAGCACATTCGCAGGCAAAGTGGGAGAGGAAAAATTTTTCATCCCTTTAGGCAAATTTGCAAAAGACAGCAAACACATCACCAGCAAACCGAGCAACGGTCAATAGAAATAACATCAGGAAATTGTTATTGCAACTGCTTGTTAATTATGAAGTTAGCGTAACTCAAGCAAATTCGCTTGCACAATTTGATTATGCTGTTTATACTCTCCCAGCCCTGTATTGTGATTTTGGATAAAATAAGTATTATACATAACACACGTTAAGATGTTATAATAGCTGGTTTGCATAGATATGCAAAAATGGCTTGGTAGTAAGAAAGGTAAAAAAGAGGTGGCACAGAAACGCAAAAAGACCTCCAGGAAGGAAATAAGTTCGACACAGACAAAGAAATATCGTCTGAGCACCGCTGACACCGAGCATTTCAAACAAATGCTGTTGGAAAAACGCCGAGACATAGTCGGAGATGTAAATGAAATAGAAGACGAAACTTTGAAAAAGTCCCGGCTTGATGCAACCGGAGACCTGTCAAGTATGCCAATCCATATGGCTGACATAGGGACCGACAACTATGAACAGGAATTTGCCTTGGGATTGATGGATAGCGAAAGGAACCTGCTGCATGAAATCGACGATGCCCTGCAGCGTATCGAGCAAGGTACCTACGGCATCTGCGAAGGCACCGGCAGGCCAATACCAAAGGCCCGGCTCAAGGCCAAGCCCTGGGCCAGATACTGTGTTGAATATGCCAGAATACTCGAACAAGGGCTGGTAACAGAGCAGGAAGAATATGAAGACGAAGATGAATCAAACGAAGACTCTTCTTAAGAACTGAAGCTGGCTTCGACCTGATACACCAAATAGCCACCATACGAAAAAACGGCCAACTAATATCTTACTATGAAACACAGATGTCCAGTCTGTAAAAAAATAGTTAAGGCATCAGTTCAGGAACAAAACCCAAAAACAGAATTCTTCCCTTTTTGTTCACAGCGCTGCAAGCTGATAGATTTGGGTGCCTGGTTAGATGCCAAATACAAGATAGTTTCCGAGCCGAAATCACAACAATCCTGTAAACCGTCTAACACATCATCCGGTACCCCTTCTGACAAGCGGTAGGCAGCAATATTCAAAAATAAATATTATAAAATCTGTTGAAAACGACCGATAACAAGTTATATATATCTTCGTATTTGTTCTTTACAAAACCATAAAGATTCTAACCCTTTTGAAAGGAAGCAAAATGGACAACGAGAAAGAATCCCTTCGGGTTTTTGACAATCTACTATTCCCGAAGATATTCCAAACTTTCCGTATGGCCATCCAGCCAAGCAAACTGATAATCGTTCTTTCGGCACTGGCTATTATATGCCTGGCCGGCTGGATTATGGACCTCAGCAGAACAGTCATCGCAACACCCCAGACACAACCTCAAGAAACAGAGCTGCAAATCTATATGACCAACCCCGCCCAACTAAAATCATACATTGAAGAATACAAAGAAACCGGTGACCGCACGGGCGTATTCTCCACGCTCTGGCACTTTGCCTCTGCGAGGTTTCACAAGGCATTAAAATCACTATTTGCATTCAACCTGCCGGGGGTCGCCAAAAATATCGCCGAATGCTTTAAGGCGTTGAGATGGGCGATGAGGCACCATTTCGTCTATTGCATCATATTTTTTGTAATAGGGCTGGCTGTGACTTCCATAGCGGGCGGCAGCTTATGCCGAATTGCGGCGCTGCAATTCACCAGGGGTGAAAAACCCGGCCTGACCGAGGCGCTTCGCTTCAGCACGAAAAAATTCTCAAGCTTCTTCCTCACACCTATAGCACCGGTCGGTATAATTATCTTCATAGGACTGTTCCTGTTTCTTTTAGGACTGATAGGCAACATTCCAAGGGCCGGCGAGCTGATAATGGGCATCTTTATGCCGTTAGCCCTGCTTGGGGGGGTATTAATAACGGTCATTTTAATAGGAACAGTTGCAGGGTTTAACCTGATGTTCCCTGTCATTGCCTATGAGGGCTCAGACTGCTTTGACGCGATAAGTCGTTCTTTCAGTTATGTGTATGCAAAGCCGTGGCGAATGGGCATCTATACCGCAATAGCTGCGGTTTACGGTGCAATTTGTTACACGTTCGTTCGATTTTTCGCCTTTCTGCTGCTGCTGACCACTCACCTGTCCGTGCGATTGGGCGTCTGGGTTGAAAACAGCAAAGAGGTCAATAAACTTACGGCGATATGGTCAGAGCCAAGCTTTATGAACCTGTCCGGCCCATCAGGTTTGGCAATAGCTAATTGGTCACAATCTATTGCAGCCTTCCTGATACACTTGCTTCTGCTGGTCGTTGTTGGGCTGGTAGTTTCCTTCGTAATAAGTTTCTATTTCTCCGCCAATACTATAATCTATTCACTTATGCGCAATAGAGTTGACAATACCGCTCTGGAGGACATTTTCTCGCCTGCCGAGGACATCGAAACCGAGCCGACCGCTGCCGAGTCCGAGTCCGACCAATCACAGTCCGCAAAGCCCCGAAAAGTAAAACGCCAGGCAAAACACGAGACATAAAATGCAAAGCACAAAGCTTGACACACGCTTAAGCCGTTGTTAAAATTGACCTTGTGTGCAGTTATGGGGGATAACAGCGATACCGGGAAAATATGCCTGACTCAAACACAGATACAGGGCCAAAAAACAAGAGTCAAGACCCAGCAGAGATCTCAGCAGCCCCTGCCACATTGCTGAGGTTTCGCAGGCCACTGATTATACTTGCCCATATAATCGCCTTCGCCGCCTCTCTAATGCTTTCCTTCCTGGTAGCAAGCAATATGCAATTCAGACGTGGCTGGTTTGTAAACCAGTATCCTCTCCTGTTGATGTTCTTCATTATCATCAAACTGGTGGTATTCGGGCTTTTCAAGCAATATCGCGGCTGGTGGCGATACGTGGGGATTTCCGACCTTATCGGGATACTGCAGGCCTCACTTGTCAGCACCCTGATAATCGTCGTGTTGTGGTACGGAATAGGACTGAACATCAACCTGGTAAGGAGAAGCTTACCAACTATAGCCGAAGTCAGTCAGGGTGTATTTGTAGCTGACCTGTTTGCCACGGTTCTGGTGCTGGCCGGGCTGCGAATGGTAATACGGCTGTATTACGAGGAGTTCCGCACCACCGAAGCCGGCCGGCTGAAACGATTTCTCATAGTCGGCGCAGGCAACACCGGCGAGGCACTGCTGAGAGAAATTCACCGTATGTCTGTCACTCAATATGAGGTCATCGGCTTTATCGACGATGACCCTGCCAAGCAAGGCATTAACATTCACGGAATACCGGTACTCGGCACTGTCGAAGAGCTGCCGAAGATACGCAAGGACCGCAATATCGAAGAAATCGCCATCGCGATGCCGTCAGCAACCCACCGTCAGCTAAGACGTGTTATTCAGGTATGTGAGGGCGCTAAAGTTCGGTTCCGCACCGTTCCGTCAATCACCGACATCGCCTCGGGCAAATTCCGCGTCTCCCAAATTCGGGATGTCGATATTAACGATTTGTTAGGCAGGGAGGCCGTCCAGCTCGACCTGGATTTAATAGAGGCCTTTGCGAAAGATAAAATAATCCTTGTTACCGGTGCCGGCGGCTCCATCGGCTCGGAAATGTGCAGGCAGTTGTGTAATTTCAAGCCGAAGCTGCTCTTGTTAGCCGAGCAAGCCGAAAATCCCCTGTTTTACATAGAGCGAGAATTGCACAAGCGATTCCCACGCATCCCGATAAAAGCACTTGTCTGCAATATCACCGACAAAATACGCGTTGAAGGGGTATTCGAAAAGCACAAACCACAGGTTGTTATCCACGCCGCCGCCCACAAGCACGTGCCTTTAATGGAGCTTAACCCCAGCGAAGCCGTCAAAAATAATTGTTTAGGCACACGAATCGTCGCCGATGCTGCGGACAAATATGGCACTGCCAATTTTGTGATGATTAGCACCGACAAGGCCGTAAACCCGACCTCACTTATGGGCTCATCCAAGCGGGTGGCCGAGATGTACATTCAGGATTTAAGCAGAACCAGCAAAACGAACTTTGTCACTGTGCGGTTCGGTAATGTGCTTGACTCGGAGGGTTCGGTCGTGCCTATATTCAGAAAGCAGATAGCCGAAGGCGGCCCTGTAACTATTACCCATCCCGATATGAAGCGGTACTTTATGACCATACCGGAGGCAAGCCAACTGGTCCTGCAGGCGGCAACAATGGGTAAAGGCGGAGAAATCTTCGTGCTCGATATGGGTGAGCCGGTAAAAATCGTGGACCTGGCCAGGGAGCTCATTACGCTAAGCGGCTTCAGGCCGGGTGAAGATATTGAAATGGTATTCACAAACCCCAGACCTGGCGAAAAGCTCTTCGAGGAGCTCTCGATAAAGGGCGAGGATATGCAGACGACAAGACATCCTAAAATCGGTATATGGAAGAATATTCCGATGGACCGCGACAGACTTCGGGCGGGCATAAACGAACTCTTAAATGTTGCCGAGGCGCAAAACTACAGCGAAATAGTTCGGAAAATCAAAGGGCTTGTGCCGGAGTATATCGGCGATAATAATAAGACTTAAATTATCCGGAAATTTTAAAAATGGGGGACTTTGACTGGTTTTTTTATGGGGTGATACGGGTTTTTGGGTGAAAAATGAGGTTTTGGGGGTTGGGTTGTAACGATTAGGCAAGATAGGCAAGGAAAAAATGGAGAAAAAGAGAGAAAAAACGCAAAAAATAGAGAAAAAAAGAGAAAAATTGCGAAAAACAGAGAAAAATAGGTACGTTTTTGGGAAAAAATGAGAAAAAGAGAGACGGTTTTTGACCGCGGAGATCGCGGAGGAATTAGCCACAAAAAGGCACAAAGTTAGAAGACAAGAGTCAGAAGTCAGAAGTAAATTATTTGCCACGGATTGACACGGCATTTTGTTTTGGCCGCAGAGAGTGACAGGTTGTCTTTGCGTATTCGGCCCAGGGCTTTCTCGACACGAGTGCCTGCGACGCCCTTCGGCCTTATCCGCCGAATCCCTTATGACGGGATTCTTCTTTGAAGCCAACCTGTCGCCGGAAGGAAAATTCTTTGGTGTTCCGCCACACCCGCCAGACAGATAGCGGGTAAACTCCGGCGGACAATTCTTCGGCGCAAAGTCAAAAGAACTGGATCCCCTGCTGCAAAGCCAAGATAGCAGGTTCTCGGGGACAAGGGTGGAAGGTAAAAAGAGCGGGGTAAAATTTAAAATGTCAGAGAACATCCAAAATCAGCGGCCCTACTTTCATTTCCTATTTGTTAATAATTGCAAGAAGTTCATCAGCCAATTTCTTATTTAAAGTCTTCAGTATTTCATATTGTTTTAAGGCTGAGCCTTTATCTTCGATCTCTAAATACGCCAAGCCAAGTCTATAATGAGCTTCAGAGAAATCGGGTTTTAAGCTGATGGCCTTTTTATAATTTTCGATTACTTTTTGATAATCAGGTATGTAGCTGACAGTTACAAGCCAAGGCTTCTCACCCTTTTCTTCTACAAAGCAACCTATTTTTTCATAAGATGCTCCAAGAAAAAAATAAGCTTCTGCATATTCAGGATTGATACTAATAGCCTTTTTATATGATTTCTCGGCTTCCTCAAAATCACTGAGGTTAAAATGAATTGCTCCAAGGTTATAATATGCTTCTGCGTAGTTGGAGTTAATACCTATAGCATTATTTAAAGCTTCTATTGCATCTTCAAAGCGGCCAAACTTACTGTAGACTGCACCAAGATTAAAATAAGCCTCCGCATCATCTGGATTGACTTTAATTGCCTTCTGACAACCCTCTATTTCTTTTTTAAAGCGAGTAAATTCGCCATAGACTGCATCAAGATTATTACGAGCCAACATAAGATCAGGTTCAATACTGATAGCTCGCTTATAACTTTCTATTGCTTCATCAAAACGCCCGAGTTGTTCATAGACATAACCCAGATTATTATAAGCCATTGCATGATCAGGTTTAATATCCAAGACTTTTTTGTAAGCTTCTATCTCCTCGTTGTATCGCCCAAGTTCGCCATAAGCTACTCCGAGCTCAATATAAGCCTCTGTATAGTCTGGCTTGAGCTTGATGGCTTGTTTTTGAGCTTTTACTGCTTTGTCATAGAGACCTAAGCCAACATAAGAATATCCAAGGCCATAATAACCATCTGGGGAATCTGGACGCATTCTTATAGCTATTTCATACATTTTTTTCGCATCATTATATTTTCCTTCTTCTCTATACAAGCATCCAAGTGCATCATAGGCAGGGGCGTAATTAGGATCTATATTACTCAAACTGACCGATTAAGGAAATTTTAATGGTAATGATTATCAAACAAAA
>CAYONQ010000034.1:17055-25553 GCA_964405375.1 uncultured Pirellulales bacterium | reverse complement strand
GCGCCTTGAGTGAATCATCCCCCCAAATCTTTTTCAAAAAACCCCGAAGTTTGAGTATTTTTGGGGCTTTACGCATATTTCATTCTGAGCGGCGACCGCAGAAAACTATTGCCTAACGGAAGAAATTGGGTTACTTTATCCCCGCACCTATTTTGAGGTACTAACGAAAATCTCGATACCGTTGTTTTTTGTAATATTAAACTCTGTTTGCCAAATCGACACCGAAATCTCAAAATAGGTGCGGGATAAATTCGACCTTAACCGCAGAGGGACAATCTGATGCCGGACGAACAAAAACAACTGGCTCAGCAGATATTACTGCAGCAAATCATGGTTTTGCTCGAAGCCGAGGACGCCCCCGGTCTGAGGGCACTACTCAGTGAGCAGCGAAGCAGCGACATCGCCGAGGTCGTGGAGCTTCTCGATAACGAGCAGAGACGGACTATCTTCGATGTGCTGGACAAAGCAATCTCGGCTGAGGTTCTGGAAAAGGTTGACGAGGCCACCCGCGGCGAGCTGTTCGAGCTTTTCGGGGATGAGGAATTGGCGGGGCTTATTTGCCAGCTCGACCCCGATGATGCCGCTGACGTGCTTTCGGAACTGCCTGAAGAAAGAAGCGCCGACGTTCTCAAAGGCATTGCGCCAGACGAATCAGCGAAAATCAGGGACCTGATGAGCTACTCGGAGGACTCCGCCGGCGGCATTATGGACCCTGCTGTGATAAGTGTTCTTGAAGATGCCACGGTCGCCGAGGCGGTCAGTAAAATCCGCTCCGCTGAGATTGATGAAGACTTCTTTTCCGTCTATGTTGTTAACAGATTCGGCCGATTCGTCGGTGACGTTCGTATCCGTTTACTTTTGACATCACCTGAAGATACGAAGATGAACAGCTTAATAGACCCTGATACCATTTACGTTACCGCCGAGGCCGACCAAGAGGAGGTTCGAAACATATTCAGCAAGAACGACCTGATTGTCGCGCCGGTTCTCAACAAGAAACATAAACTCATCGGCCGAATCACCGCCGACCGCATCATCGAGGTTGCGGAAGAAGAGGCGGCCGAGGATTTATACACGATGGCCGGCACCGACGCCGACGAGCTGGACAAGTTCTCGGCCTTTCACGCCGCCCGCATCAGAATGACGTGGCTTCTGCCGTGCCTGATTGGGACGGGTATAACAGCGGTGGTGCTTACGTTCTTTCACTGGAAATTTGCCGCCGGCAATCTTGGGCTTATATTTGCTGCTGCGATTCCATTTGTGCCGATGATTGCGGCCATCAGCGGCAACGCGGGTCTTCAAACGTCAGCGATTGTGGTTTCGGGGCTGGCGACTGGACACCTTGCGGCATTGAAGCTCAGCCAAGTTTTTTCGCGTGAGGTGAGAATCGCAGTTGTCGTAGCGCTAAGCTGCGGGGTGATAGGCGGTGCAATCTGCGCACTTCTGCTTAACTCGCGGGCACCGGACAGCACTATAGAGCCGATGCGGATTGTCTTTGCGTTCGGGATTGGGATGTTCTCGGCGATAATAGTCGCCACGACGCTGGGGTTATTTCTGCCGTTTTTATTCCGGCGAATCGGGATAGACCCTGCTATAAGCTCCGGCCCGCTGGTTACGACAGCAAACGACTCTATAAGCGTCGCTATCTATATGACATTGACGCTGCTGTTGGCGAGCTAAAGGAAAAAGTAAAAAGGCAAAAGGGAAAAGGCCGCAGAGGAAAAGAGAAGACAGAAGTCAGAAGACAACTTTGAATTTTAAAGAATTGGGGGGGGGGGGGGGGTTGCTACTTTTCCACTGGCTGTGAGAGGACACAAATACAGCCGCCAAAATGCAAATTCCGCCGATAACCTGTGATAATCTAATGGGCTCGCCTAATATGACTTTGCCCATTACAAAGACACTTATCGGCTCAAGCAAAAGAAAGATGCTTGCCGTTGTTGCCTCGACTTTCCGCAGTCCAAAGTAAAGCAGCAGATAGGGGACGAGGGTGCTTATTACCGCTATACCCAACAGACAGGGCAGAGCGCCGATATGTAAATCGAAATTGACACCACTTGATACTACCTGAAGCGACGAGAAGCGCAAGGCAAACGTTACGACAGTTAGCCAGAGCAAAGCAAAAACGAATGAGAAAAACGTGAACGAGAGGGGATGCAACCCTTTATTGTCCCTTCCTATGTATCTTCCCAGCACTATAAGGCACGCAGAAAGGAAGCTGTTAGATATCGCAAGGGCCTCTCCTGCCCGTATTCCTGCGATGCTGTCAATCGACCAAAACTCCATTACTATAGCCGCACCACTCATTGCCAATACGATGCTGAGCAGCCGGGAACCATTCACGCTTTCTTTCAAAAGAATGATGCCAAGCAGCACTGTAAACAGGGGGTAAATATAAGTAAGCAGAACCGCCTTGGCGACGGGGGTGCCAAGCGAGATTGAGAAGATGTAAGTAAAGAAGGCCCCAAAAAGCAGAAAACCATTAACAGCGCAAATCAGTATGTCCCGCTTATTGGTTATCCTCAATTTACGGCCTGTGAGGCGCCACAAGAACGGCGCCAGGATGACCGCTGTGACAGACAGGCGAAAGAACACCTGCAGGATGGCTGAAATGTTTTGCTTTCGCAAAAGAGCGGCAAAAATTGGAATTGTGCCGAATAAGATACCCGCCAGGGCCACCTGGAAAAGAGCGTCTGTCTTCCGACTTTTAATCTCCATACGTCATAAATTACTCAAACTGACCGATGGTCAGTTTGGAATGCAAAAATCAAAGTTAAAAATGCAAAACTGCGGAATCCCGACTCTGTCGGGATGGCTATTTTCATTATAGTTTTATTTTCCATAATTGTGTATCACATAATGGGTTATATCGGTTCTTGGCAATAAATCGGTCAGTTTGAGTTAATTATAAATAGGGACAGCGGACTTTTTCAATAGTCCCACAATCACCTATTTTCCTCCTATGGTTGGTCTTGGCACTATTTTTCGCTGTTTTGCGAAATTTCTCTTATGGCAGAAACAGCTTTTTCTTCGAGGCCCAGAGCAGCATTGTTGTTAAGTTCTCTGCGAGATTCCGTTGGTACAGGTTCTTCCCTGATATGATTGGCTATCCCGATTAACATAGCGTATTTTTCTTGTGCTTCCTCAAGCTCTCCTTGTTGTTTGTATTGCTCCGCATATTTGTATATGTACGCATAGCATAGATCTCGCAGCAGAAAATCTGCAAAAACATGCGAGCCACTTAGGATTTTTTCAGTTACATCATTGGAAAAACCTGATTTTAGGGCAACTTGCTTTCTTACTTCAATACGCTCTTTGACATAATTATTCAAATACCTTTTATTCACGCCCTCTTTGACCTCTCTGAAGGCCTTGTCTTTTTCATCCAACACGAAATATAGATGGGCCCTCAAGTAGTTGTATAGAGCATTATCCGGATCTGCCTTTTCGCCTTTTTCCAGAATTTCTATAACGGCAGGAACCTCTGCGTCAAGCTTCTTCACCAAAGCTCGCCGTGCAAGGTCAAAATCCGTGATTATTATTGGGTATGTGTTTTTTCGGAAGCCCCTTTTTAATCTTATACCCATACCTTTCTTTACGCCCTCATCCTTTTCTGTCAACAGATAAGACAATGCACAGTCGGAGGCTACTTTCATCTCTTCCATTTTGAAGTTTTTCGCGTTAGCTATCATTTTGTCATAATCCGCCAGATACATCTGACGCGAAGCCGTGCACTGTCTTGTTACTCTGTAGACCCTATAGGCCAGGCCGACGGGGTTAGAAGGGTCAAGAGCAAAAAGCCTATCATACTGAGCAGAAATTTTTTTCCGATACACTAAAAGTCGGTCGTGATAGTACAAGGCACGGCCTTTTTTGAAGATTTCATTTTTACGTTCAGTTTCACTGATTGGCTCTTCAGGGGGCCCGTATTTGTCGTACAGAAGCGCAATACCGAGTTGAGTTTCAACATCATTTGGGTCTTTATCTGACAAGTCAGGAAGCCGTGCAATCAAGTCGTCAATAAGCTTTTGTCTTTCAGAGCTTGACAAAATAACATCCTGGTTACTATCATTTTCCCATATCAAGCTCCGTTCACAGCTGATTCCAAATATTAAAGCAATTCCGCAGAACAGAAGCAACGATAGCCGTCCAATATGCCTCTGTATCTTGCCAGGGCACACCATTACTCTGTTCGCCACGTATGCTACAGCTTTACCAGTCTTGTTCATAGTACTTGTTACTGATGACAGGGACAATCACCTTGTACTTTTAGAAAGGACTCTTTTCGATACACGCGGAAGAGAATCCGCCGGAGATTTTCTTAGAGTAAATCTATCAGTACTGGACGTAATAGACGTCGGCTTTGAAGGTTTCTAGGATTTCGAGCATAGCGCGGGTGGAAAAGACGGTGGCGATGTCCCTGAAGTAAAAGCCGGGACATAAGGTTCCATCCGGCGGTAGATAGCCCTCAAAAAATGCACCTCTTATATTGGGGTCCTGGACATCCTGGTTGAACTGAGCGCGGATTAAAAAGCCCAGCGCAGTTTCAATCTCCTTGCGATATATCTCGTCGCCGGTGCGCCTGTATAAATCGGTCCACATAATGACGGCACAGCCGACAGCAGAGGTGCAGAAATCGAAACTTAAATGCTTGCCGCCGGTCTTGGTTATGTTGTAATAATAGCCGCCGTCGAGATTGTTGTTTTCAATATACCATTGAGCGGCCCGGATTCCGGCGTCGAGATATTTCTTTTCGCCTAAAACATCGTAGGCGGTCAGCATCGGGTAGCCCCACCACCAGGCGTGTCGTGGGTGGATTCGGCCACGGCCTTCAAATACATCCGGCCTGCAGGGCGGATACTTCATCCAGTTGCCCAGCGGGTCCTCGTCTTTCAGCAAACGGTCGCAGACCTCCCGGAAAATCTCCAGATACAACGGGTCTTTGAATTCCTGGTAAGCGACGCCGAATATCGCATCATCATTGGTGGGACGGGATTGCTCAACAGGGGCCAACTCGTCCTTCGTGGCCGAATAGCCGTTGTAAAACAGGCCTTCGCTCTTTAAGTAAAGGTTTTTGCCTACCCAATCGACGGCCAAATGGAACCTTTCCAGCCATTTCGGGTCTTTGGTTGTTTTGTATAAGTCGTAAAGTGCCATAAAGCCCTCCACCTGCGAGGCGGTGTTTGAGCCCTCGGCGTGTTTTCCGTGGACAAAGCCGTAGAACTTTTTATCGTCTTTGTCCATCGCCTGGTCGCGAATCATATATTCGCCGCCGAGGATGGCGTGCTTTAGGTATTTTTCTTTGCCTGTCATTTTATATGCCAGAAGCAGTGTCCGCACGGCCTGGCCTGTGTGCCAGAAAGGGCCATAGAATGCCCATTTGCGATTTTTCGTGTCGTATTCGCCCCTCATCGCCCCGTAGGAAGGGTCCTTTTCATCCATCACCTGGCTGATATCCGTCAGCCAATCGCAACCACGCAGGGCCTTCGCCAACAAATCCTGTCTATTGATTTTAATGCGGTTTGGTTTTACATCCTGAGCACTTGCGCGGCTCTGGTCAATTTTAAGCGATTTGGTTTCTCTTTCCGCGCCGCTAACAAATAAAGCAGCCAGCGCGACCAAAACAAGCACGGTAAGCTTTTTTGCCCTAAACATACTTTTAGCTCCTGTTACTTTTGGGTTTTCAATTGTTTTAGATTTTGATAAACGATTTTTTTCGATACATCCACCAGAGAATCAGCCAAACGACTGTAAAGCCGGCGAGCGCCCTTACAAATTCGTGCCACTGTCCTGTCCATTTTGCCAGGCCGGCCACGAACACATCGCCGACGAGGCGAAAATCAAACACCCTCGTGGCCATATAGACTACTATCGCATTCATCCCGATTACCACAAAGGCGAACGCCCACTTCCGCAGCCCCCAGACGTCTATAATCAGATAAAATAACGCCAACAGCAGATAGCTCCAACCGGCTGCGAAGAGGACGAACGAGCTGGTCCATATCTTCTTGATAATCGGAAGCCAGCCGTCCCACAAAAGCCCCAGCAGCAGACAGCCAAATCCTGCAGCGAAGAGCCAAGTGACCTTTGTCATTTTACTTTTTTCCGAGCGTAATAAGTGTCCGGCCATCGCCCCCAAGAGCACGGTGCAGCCGAAGGTCATAAGACTGATAATCCTGAAACCCGTCCCGCGCTGGCGGTGACCCAGAATCAGGTTGTCCAGGTAGCTGACGAGGTTTCCATCCTGCGTAAAGACGCCCGCACCATACCCCGGCACGGGCACCAGCGCCACCAGCGCCCAATATAAAAGCAGCAGTGTCGCCAGCGTTACCATTTGCCAGCGAACTTTCATATTTAACATCACAATTGAGGTGATAAGATAGCCCATCGCTATCGCCTGAAGTGTGCTGGTGAATATCTGCATATTTTCCCAATCGTAGGTCTGTAACTGTCTCTTTCCAATCAAGGCCAGCACACACAATATCGCCACCCTCTTAATTATATGGAAGTATAACTGCTTTTTGCTGTCGCCTCTTGCGAGGCGTTTGCCGAACGAGAACGGCATCGCCACCCCCACAATAAAGAGAAAGAGCGGCATAATCAAATCCCAGGCGTGGAGGCCCTCCCAGTGGACATGGCCAAGCTGCAGGCGTAAAGTTTTCAAGAATTCGTTGCCTGCCCCCCTGGCCAGCAGCTCTCTGATTGCCGCGCCTCCGCCTATAATCCAGAACATATCAAAGCCCCTGAGGGCATCGAGCGACATCAATCTGGCACTGCCGGCAACCGCCTGGGTTTGTGGACTCACCGGTACAACTGTTTCTTCAGTCATCATCTCACCGGTGTCAAAGTATATTGGGCGGCCGCAAATAAATCAATTAGAAAACCTTCCGATATAAATTCCTTGTGATTCGCACTAAAAAACGATAATATCGCGGCATCAAGGTTGACAATTTGCGGCAAGCCCTTATAATATGGCTATATAAGAGTTTGTCTTTACAAACCTTAAGGCAAGAAACGCTCTGTCAAGCCACAACCGGTAACAAGCCCGGTTGTCACAGAAGCGATTGGTTCACAAGCATTAAGGCTGCGAGATTATGACCACGGAACAGCCCGTCGGCACAGAGGTAGGTCCTGAGCACGAGCCGGAGCTGAACAAGTTTTTCAGGGCCGCCATCAAGACCGGCGCAAGCGACCTTCACCTGAAGGTCGGCCAGCCGCCGAAGCTGCGCATCCACGAACAGCTAAAAGACACCACCGGCGAGGTAATGAGCGAGGAAAGATTGGAACAACTTGTCTTCGAGATACTCGAGCCGCAGCAGAAGGAGTTTTTCCTGCAAAACGGCACCGTTGACTTCGCCTATAAAATCGGCGAAGAGGACCGCTTCCGAATAAACGTGTTTCGCCAGCGGGGCGTGGTTAGTCTTGCAGCAAGACGGGTAAACACCAGCATACCACCATTTGAAAATCTGCATCTGCCGCCGATGCTGGAAAAAATATCCAACAGTACCCAGGGTCTGGTTCTCGTAGTAGGGCCTACCGGCTGCGGCAAAAGCACGACCATTGCATCGATGATAGACTACATCAACCGTACCCGCTGCTGCCATATAGTTACCATCGAAGACCCCATTGAATATCTCTTTAAGGACAAGAAGGCAATTATATCGCAAAGGGAGATTGGTATCGACGTACAGGACTTCGAGGAGGCGTTGAGATACCTGATGCGACAAGACCCCGACGTGGTCTTTGTCGGCGAGATGCGCGACGCCAGGACCGTCACGGCAGGGATGAGGGCCACAGAAACCGGCCATCTCGTCTTCGGGACGATGCACTCGGCAAGTGCCAGCCAGGCCGTTCAACGACTTTTGGACCTGTTCGGCCAAAGCGAAAGAGGCCTGGCACGACAAACGCTAACTATGACAGTTAAAGCCATCATTTGCCAAGTGCTGGTGCCGAGCATCAAAGAAGGCGTGGACAGGATACCCGCCGTTGAAATCCTTCTCACAAACCCCACCGTCAAAAAGCTAATTTCCGAAGAGCGCGAAGCCGATTTGCCCGGCGTTATCCGAAGCTCCAAAGAGGAGGGTATGCAGGACCTCACAGACAGTCTTTGCGAACTTGTAAAAAACGGTTCTGTGGACCCGAAGGAGGCGTATAAACACGCACCAAACGTAGATGAGCTGAAAATGGCAATAAAGGGCATCAGGACCACTGCCAGCGGTATCTTATGAGAGTTCGTTCAATTTCGTAGCGGAGTACTTTATGCCGGATTTGCTGTTAGCATCTATCGAATACGGCGGTTACATATCGCCGGTTAAACTTATCGTCTTTTTGATACTGTTTTTTCTATGGCTGCCGCTGCCTGGGTGGGTGTACAAGGACGCCAGGGCAGTCGGGACGAAAGAGGTCTTCTGGACAGCTATTGTGCTGGGAGCGGGGGCGGGGGCGGCGTTAATCTGGCTGCTTGTGCCTGTTTTTGTTATCGGGATGCTGCTATTTGT
>CAYONQ010000034.1:0-17045 GCA_964405375.1 uncultured Pirellulales bacterium | reverse complement strand
GCAATACGAGAGTTGCGGATTTTGAACGTATTCTGACAGCCGACCACATCAAAGGGCTGTTTGCCAGGGAGACAAAAGGCCTTGATACATCCAAAGATTTTATTTTTATAACAGCCAACAACAACGAAGTTCCGGTGCCCGAGCCCAAGACGCCGGACTTTTTCGGGTATAAGTCGGCATACGATATTCTGGCTGATGCGACCCGGCGAAGGGCGAGTGACATTATATTTCTGCCAACGCCGCAAAACTACAACATAACCTACTACATTGACGGCGCCGCTTTAAAACAGCCGGCCATCGCCAGGGAGCGAATGGAGTATTTCATTCATTTTGTAAAGAATCTCGCCGATTTGGACACCGACGAGAGAAGAAAACCGCAAAAAGGAATATTCACAATCCGCCATAAGGAGGAAAATACCGACTGGGAGGTATCCACCGCCGGCTCAACGGCGGGAGAGCAGGTCAAGCTTAAACCGATAACCCAGCAGAGCATAACAAGGTTAGCTGACATCGGCCTGACGGCTGAGCAGTATGAACAAGTGAATAAAGTTCGCGAGACAAAACAGGGCATTCTTATCATAACCGGGCCTAAAAAAAGCGGCGTAACAACCACCTTCTATTCGCTGTTGAGAAATCACGACGCCTTTATTAACAGTATACACACCCTTGAAAGGCAACCCTCTACGGCGCTGCCGAACATAACGCAAAATGTCTTCACTCTAAGTGACACCAGCACGACCACATACGCTAAAAAGCTGCAGGCGGTAGTAAGAATGGAGCCGGACATCGTGGGCGTTGCCGACTGCACAGATACCGAAACAGCACAAATTGCCTGTGCAGCCGCCAAAGACGGCAAAATCATATACCTTACGCTCGAAGCTGATAATATCTTAAAGGCGCTGGGCAAATGGATAAAGCTGGTCGGCGACAGAAATGTTGTCGCCGAGACCGTGCTCGGGATAAGCAATCAACGGCTGCTTAGAAAGCTCTGCGACGAATGCAAACAGCCATACGAGCCGAACAGAGAATTGCTGCGAAAATTCAACATACCTGCTGAAAAAACAAAAGTTCTTTATCGCGCCGGCAAGGTCAAGTATACCAAACGCGGCAAACCCATAACCTGTGAAAACTGCCAGGGAACGGGCTTCGTCGGCAGGATGAGCGTATTCGAAACCATCATAATAAATGACCAGTTACAAGAGGCCATAAGAGAATCGAAATCACTGTCGGAAATCGCCACGCAATTCAGGCGCGCTAAAATGCTTTATCTGCAGGAACAGGCACTGAAAAAAGTCATTGACGGAACAACGTCGGTGAACGAGATGGTTAGGGCGCTTTCCAAAAAGCAAAAAGGGAAAAAACGGGAGCAAACTACGTGACCCGTGCCCCGTGTCCCGTTAAAGTTCGTCGATTAAGCATTAAAAACGGGCTACAGGCCCCGGGTAACGAGCCGTGAAATAGTGGAGACATTGCAATGGCCAGTTTGATTATAGTATTGACTATTTTAGCTTGCGTTGCTTATCAATATCTAAAAGGCACGCTTGTTAAATCCTTTGCTATGGTAGTAACTGCGACTTGCGGGAGTGTGGTTGCGTTCGGCTACTTCGAGCCGTTAACAAATGCACTTATCGAGCGTGAGATGTTTGTGGGGTGGGCGCAGCCGATTTCTCTTGCTGTGCTTTTTGTTTTGGCCTTTATCATCCTGCAAATAATCGCCGCTCAATTGGCCCGCAAGCCGGTCGATTTGGGGTTCTGGCCCGAGCGTATCGGCCGAGTTGTCTGCGCGATTTTCGCAGGGCTTATCATATCCGGCGTCTTGCTGACGGCCCTTGCAACGGCGCCTTTGTCAAACAACAAACCCTACCAGCGCTTTGATGCAACAAGCCCTGACGCTGAAAGGCCCAACAAATCCTTACTAAATGCCGACGGCCTTGCAACAGGATGGTTCAGCGTAATAAGCAAAGGCAGTCTCAGCGGCAAAAGAAGTTTTGCGGCCCTGCATCCTGATTTCCTGGACCAGGTTTTTCTGAATCGACACGAACCCACAGACAGGGTACCAATTTACACCGACTCTGAGGCGATAGCGGTGCCGGCGAAAGAGGTGGTTTGGCCTGCTCCTGAAGGTCTAAAAGACTCGAACGGCAAATCGATACCGTCCAAAAGCGGCCATAACCTTACCATTGTACGGGTGGGGATAAAGCGCAGCGCCGTAAAAGACGCCGGCACATTTACACTGTCCCAGTTACGACTGGTCTGTAAACGAAAAGACCAGGCCAAAGACGCACTTGCCGGACAAGGAAAAAACGTTTACCCTGTCGGGTATCTGAAAACGGCAAACCAGCTGCAAACAAAACGATTAAACGACCAGATAAAGATAGAAAGCGGCGACTTCGACGACAAGGTGAAATGGATAGACTTCGCTTTTTATGTGCCGAATGATTATGTGGGCGTTCTGGTCGAATTCAAGCAGAACAACATTGCACAGCTACCGCCGCCTGTAACCGCCGCGCAAGCCCCGCCGGCGGTACTTTTCATACCACTGGCTCAATGTGCAACAGATACTGCGGAACTTCAGCCAATCAGCTCGGCCAAGGTCTATGGCATTGAGTTAGCTGCAGGGTCGGAATTTTTAGCCGAGTTAACAACAATCGAGATAAACGGCCCAAACGAGTGGCAGGATGCTCAGACAGCCAGCAGCACCAAACCAGCCGAGTTTGACGAAGCTGGACAGTTCAGCTATACAAGAGCCGAGTTAGAGATAGAAAAACCGGTTCAAGAGGAACCTGAAGAAGAACCTAATGCCGCTGAGCCCGCCCCAACGCGGCCACAGACAAGACGCACTTTCAGAGTGCGAAAGATACGAAAGCAGGATGCCCCAACCAGAGCAGCGAGAGTAAGCAGAGACATCCCGTCAATGTTAAGGCCGCTCGACGGTTACAAGTTACTTTCGCTCAAATGCAATAACCCTTCTGCCGGTGCCGCAATAAAAGGCGGACAACTGCCGGTACTTGTAGAAGTATCCGGTCTGACTCACCATCCCGTCGGTGTTATTGCATCAGGGAAGGTCGGCGACCGATACGTCTGTGAATTTGATTACTGCTCGTTGGCCGCTGAAGGAGAAAACGGGTGTCTGGTTATCGCGGAAGACGGCTCTGTCGCACAGCCATTCCCCGATACCGTCTGGCTGACGGAGCAGGCGGAAGAGATATTCGAGTTTTATGTGCTGTATATGGTCAAGTCAGGCAGGAATACAATTATCACGTCGGTTCAGCCGGGTGACTCACAAACGGCTGCGGAGTTCAAGGGATACGAGGGCTTCCTGACAAAATAGCTCAGGGCGGTATTATGTAACAATCGATAACCAGTTATCGATAATCAGAATAATCTATTTTAAGAACAGCAAACAGCCAGTTCCTCTAAATCCAGCTCCATTAGATGCTCAAGATAATCCTTCAGCTCTTCCTCGGAAAAACCGGCGAGAAATTCCGGCTTGGCGGTCTTGTTGATTTCACAGATGCTATCTATTAACTCCCTTTTACTCATATACAAAGTCCTTGAAAGCCCACTAACATCCCCCTTAACCTACGCCAATATCGACACGGTGAACATTTTTTCTTTAGCCAGCCAAGGCCCCGTCAAAGCAACGCCCTATAACCCGAACCACCATATAGCAAAATCATTTCTACTTTGACCACAATATATAGCTGGGGCGTGGCAGCCAGCTTTATCGCCTATCTCAATGTCCAATAAAATCGCAGGTCACCCTCGGCCAATCGAAAGCGAGAAAAATTTACAAATTTTCTTTTTTTCTAAATTTCGCCTCGCAGACCTCAATTACCGCATCACTATCGCAAAATGGTAGCCGGGGCGCATAAAAAAGACCGGGCTAAAATAAGCCCGGCCTTTTTGTGATAAACTATCAACTAAGATAATAAGATTTGCCTGTTAGATTCCGCGGAAGCCGCCGGTAATCTTCCAGCGGCCTGGTTGGCCGTGAACCTGTCTGACATAAGAATGCTTTGGTTGCCATTGGCTGATTTTTCCATTTTCTTCGATTTCAACCGTACAGGGTACATAAAGACCACCCATTTGAGGCTTCAGCACCGGTTCGCCGATGGAAATAATCCGTATGAACGTGATTTGGCCATAGGCTTTCTTCATTCTGTCAGCAGGTACACCTCCCCACATTCTGCCAGCCTTGGCATAATCCTTCTCAATCAAGGCCTGGAGGAATTGGCGGATTACCTCAACAGCAATTTCTTCATCCGTGAGGTCTCCCTGGACAAGACCAACCTCTTGAGTGGTCTCATCCATTAGCATTACATCAGAAGGAATATTATCCAAAGTGAACATCTTGGAATCAATCGGTATATTATAATCGTAAAACTCTACCGTCGAAAAATGAATATATTCCCCATCTTTCAACTGATATGTTTCTACTGTATTTAGAAGTTTAGTAGCCTGATCAACAAACAGTATCACACGCTGAAAAGGGAGACCATTTTCTACCAGTGAGGTGGCTGTTATAATAATTGGTTCAGCTTTATTTTCAGGCTCTTCGATTTCTACTTTAGTATCACCTTCATCCTGTAATTGTAGTATGTTCGCAACTGCATGCTTGGGGTCAAGCTGTTCTACCGTGGTAAGTACTTGTGCTGCAATTTCCTGATCTTTTTGGATAATAAGAAAATTTTTCTTTTTAATCCAAAATTTCATCTTGCCGTCTTTCCATACTATTACAGTTTCACCATCCGTAGGGGTCATCCATACAGGTTTATTGATTCGCATACTTTTTATCTGTCCGGATGGATCAAATTCAACCCAGCACTCTATAGGCTCATCTGAAATTGAAACCATAAAACTCTTAATATGCAAATATTGAACGCTATGGCTGGCTTGAATCGTTTGTTCAATGGCGTAAGCTGGCGAAACTGATTTATCTAATATTGTGGTTAATCCGAGTGTAACAGCGATTATTATCACCGCTGCGGCGGCGAGCTTTGTAATCGGACTTTTCATAACAATGTTGCTTATATTTAGCGGGCGTCTGACAGCCGAGGGCTGTCGGTCTGCCCGCGAGGTTAACATTTCGACGGCCTGCGGATTGTCCTGCCGCCATTTCTCAAAGTCGGGTTCACGCTTTTCGGCGCCAACGGCTTTCGTTAAGGCGTCGTCCAGCCATTTATTGTTATTTTCCGTTTTCATAATCGCCTCCGGTAATACCGTTGCGTTTTAAGTAATCTGCAATCTTTCGCTTCGCCCTGATGAGCCGGCCGTTGACCGCGCCAAGAGAGATGCCCAAGACATTTGCAATCTGCTCGTAAGGCAGGTTGTCGTAGTAGCGCAGAATTAGCGGCTCTCTGTAAACAGTCCGCAGCGACCAGACCGCCCGGCGAACCATATCACTGGAGCTGTCTTTTGGCGTTGTTGCCGGTATCGATTCATCGAGCGTTGTCTCTTTTGCCTGCCAGCGTCTCATACTTCTTGCGGTGTTTCTGCAGATGCCTGCCAGCCAGGGGCCGAACTTTTCTTTACTTTTCAATTTTTGCAGGTCGCAGCAGGCGATTACAAAGCTCTGCTGAGCGGCGTCCTCGGCAAGATGAATGTCCGCAAGCACCGAATACGCTAATGCGACCATACAGCCGTAATAACGCTCGTAAAGGGCGGCGAAGCTTTCCAAACGGCTATTTAGCGCAGCTTCAACTAAAGATTGTTCCGATTTAACAACCACTTTGGCCTCTGGGCGGTTTTAGAAATTCGCTGATACCAGCTTCCGTTATATAGTGTAATTCCTACCCCTAAAATGTGCGCTAAAAATTGGATTTTTTGATATTTTACCCTTTTTAGCTGCAAAAACGCGTACACAGATTTTCCTGTCTGCTATGTGAAATTCGTAGTATACTCGGCTTACAGGCACCAAAATTTTATGTAAGGAAATAGTTGTGGCTGTAAATGTGAGTTTTTTAGGTGAGTGTCTTCTGGCTGTGATGTTTTTGCTGTGCGGCTTTGCTGCTGTTCTGGGGTTGGTATCGCTGAAATTAGAAAGCCGGACGGCCCAAAAGACCTTCTCTGCGGCCAAAGGGCTGATGTTCGGCGCCGCCGGTCTTTCTGCGGCGGCATTGATTTTGCTTACAGTAGCTTTTTTGACGGATGATTTTTCGGTATCTGCCGTGGCGCAGTACGGCGCCAGGTCGCTACCTTTTTTTTATAAGCTAAGCGCCGCCTGGGCGGGCTCGGCAGGGTCGCTACTTTTATGGTCAGCCGGCGTGTTCGTAATGTTCGCCGTGTGGCTGCTCAGGGGCGAGGAGAGTGACATCAGGTTTGAGGCCGTTACTTTAACTATCGCAGCCGGCGTCTGCCTGGGGTTTTCGGCTCTTCTGGTGTTTGTAGAAAGACCATTTGCCGGCTGGCTGGCGATGGTCGATGACGGTGCCGGGCTTAATCCACTGCTACGAAACTTCTGGATGGTTATTCATCCGCCTTTGCTGTTCATCGGTTATTCGGCCTTTTCGATTCCTTTTGCAGTAACCTGCGGCTCTGTTTTCGCCGGCAAAGTTGCAGATTCTCACCTCTACAGACAACTGCGGCGATGGCTGCTGTTCGGGGTCTGCTTTCTGGGCCTGGGCATCGTTACGGGGGCAAGATGGTCGTACGTTGAGTTAGGATGGGGCGGCTACTGGGCGTGGGACCCGGTGGAGAACGCATCGCTTCTGCCGTGGCTTGCGGCGGTCGCCGGTCTGCACAGCTTAGTCGGCATACGCTTTGCAAACAGATTCAAACGCTACAGCGTTATTCTGGTGCCTTTGCCGTTTATTCTGTGTTTAGTTGCGACCTTTATCACCAGAAGCGGGATACTGCAATCGGTGCATTCCTTCGGGGCGAACGTTATGTTCTCGGCGCTTTTGGCATTTATCGGGTTCTGTTCTCTGCTATGGCTGGTCTGCAGTATCAAAGCGGTGAAAAGTGTTTCCGTAAACTCACCCAAGCAGAGTGGTTTAGATAAAGGTGAGATAATATTCTGGGGTAACGTTATCTTTATTTTTACGGCTGCCGTTATCGGGATAGCGACATTCTGGCCTGTGATTTGGCGGTTATGTACGGGCTCAAATTTTAGCTTTACACTGACACGACAGTTCTACGACCGGGTGATTTCGGCGGTAGGGATTCTTCTGGCCTTCCTGCTTGGACTTACCGCGCTGGCGGACTTGCAAAAACGCAGCCATTTCATACCAAAGATAGTTGCCTGCTGTACCGCTGGTCTATTATGTTTTGCTCTTACTTTTAAGTTAAGCGGCACAATAGCATTGACAGCGCTTGCCTGCGGGATATGTGGTTTTAGCTTTGCGGCTATTTTGTTGAAATTAGCGCTTAACTTAAAAGCCAAAGGCAAAATCGCAGGTGCAATTTCCCATCTGGGGATGCTGCTTCTGGTGGTCGCTGCCGGAATTTCTTCGGCTGAACGAATCGTTCAGGCGCAGTTAGCCAAAACAGAAGAAATTTCGCTCGGCGGATACACAATCATCTATGATTCGTTTGAGCACAAGTTTTACGATGACGTTACCAGCGTCGGGCCTGAAATAGTTGTAAGAAAGGAAGGTCCGGCGAAAAAACTCTGGCCGCATAACAATTTGTACCCGGACGGTCAGAGCACGTCCGAAGTGGCCGTCCATACAGCCCTGTTAGAAGACGTCTATATCTCGTTCGACGGTGTGGGGCAGGACGGCAGCATCGTAATAACAGCGAAGGTAAAACCATTGATGCTCTGGCTATGGTTTGCGGCTGTGTTAATCGCGGTCGGCCCGGCCCTGGCGATACTTAAGGCCGGGAAAAAAGCGGAAAACGCAGGGCCTGAAACCTAAAACCAGGGCCGCACCACAGGTTTGGGGTTGATAGTCGCAATTACTTTTCTTACAATCTACTATAATCGAGAAATAAAGGTGCGGTGATAATGAAGCTTGTCTTAAATAACGTAACCTATCACGACTGTCCCGTGCAGCTTCGTGAAAGGATTGCCTTGGGCGACCGGCAACGCCGGTTCTGTCTGGAAAAAATGCACGCCGAACAAAAGATAGCCGAGGCGGCAATCCTCGAGACCTGCAACCGGATTGAATTCTATATCTATGCCGGAAACGATTTTGATGTCGGCACATTTCTGGCAAAGCTTATCAGGCAAGTACGACCTGATGCAGCCGATACGTGGGACAAATACCGCCGGCAAGCGACAGGGGTCGATGTCGTTCGGCACCTTTTTGAAGTAGCTGGGGGTCTCGATTCGCAAATGCTCGGCGAAAATCAGATTCTATCACAGGTCAAATCCGCTTATTCGGAATCGCTCGAATGTCGGATGAGCAGGTTTATATTTCACCGGCTCTTTCACAACGCCTTTCGGGTGGGCAAGGCCGTCCGCAGCCATACAAATATCAATTGCGGTGCGGTCTCGATTGGGCTGGCGGCCGTGGAACTGGCCAAAAGTAAAATTGATTTGTCGGAAAGCGGCGCAATGGTGATAGGCGCCGGCGAAAACGCCGAGCTTACGGCAAGGTATCTGCTCAAAGCAGGATTGCAACGTTTGATTATAGCGAATCGCAATAAGCAAAAGGCAGAAGCCATTGTATCCCGGCTGAAAGCGGGCCGGATAATCGGCCTATCCGACATTGCCGAACAATTGGCCGATGTTGATTTGCTCATCGGCTCAACGGGCGCCTGTGAGCCGGTAGTAACATACGAGGCGGTCAGGGACGTTCTGGCACACAGAGACAAACGGTTGTTGATAATAGATATTGCGGTGCCGAGGGACATAGAGCCGGCTGTCGGTCAGTTTAAATGCGTTTCGCTTATCAACATCGACGACCTGAACGAGCAGATAAGCTGTAACAAGGAAAAACGTCACAGCGAAATCCCCAAGGCGCGGGCGATTGTTGATGAATTCACGGATAAGTTTTCGGGTTGGCTGAATTCGTTAGACCTTGTGCCGGTGATTTCACAGCTTACACAAAAAGGCATCGAGCTTGCCGACAGCGAAGCGGCACGTTATGGGAAGGATTTCGGCGAAGATAACAGCGATAAGCTGAGGATTTTTGCCGAGTCGCTGGTCAAGAAAATACTGCACGGGCCAATTAGTACGCTTAAAGGCGCCACCGAGCAGGAAGCGAACACAGAGCAACTTCAGGCGGCGGATTTGATAAATAAAATGTTCCTTTCGCAAGGTGAAGACGACCGATGACAGGTGCTCTTACTGTTGCAACTCGCGGTGGAGAGCTGGCTCTTGCTCAAACTAAGATTGTCGTCTCGGCACTAAAGAAGATTTATCCGGATATACAAATCAAAATCAGGAAAATAGCCACCACAGGCGACAGGGACAGGAGGACAGCGTTGTGGGACCTCAAGAACAGCGGTTTTTTCACCTCGCAGGTGGATGATTGCTTACTGGCAGGCGAGACCGACCTTGCCGTTCACAGTTTCAAGGACCTGCCGACCAAACAGCCGAAAGGATTATCCATATCGGCGGTGTGTGAAAGACGATTTGCGGAAGATTGCTTAATAGCTGCTGAGCCGGTAACTTCAATTGACCAGCTTAAAACCGCAGCGAGGATAGGGACCTCAAGTTTAAGACGGGCGGCCCAGATAAGACATTTAAGGGGCGACCTTATACCAATACCTATCAGAGGCAATGTGCCGACGCGGTTACGACTTCTCGAAGAAGGCAAATTCGATGCGATTATCCTGGCACGAGCAGGAGTGGAAAGACTCGGTATGGGTGAGAAAATATCATTTTGCTTTGATACGAAGCAGTTTATTCCCGCACCGGCGCAGGGGGCGCTGGCCGTTCAGACGAGAAGCGGCGACGCTGCGACAGGCAAACTCGTCGCCGCCATCGATGACGAAAAAACACGGACAGCTACTCTTGCCGAAAGGCAGATTTTAGTGACAATGCAGTGCGGCTGCTATGCACCGGTAGGTGCGTTTGCGGAAATTACCGGGGACAATATCGAGATCTGCGCATTCATATCAGATTTAGATGGTGAGAACTTTATCAGTCGCCGGACTGTCGGCCCGGTTGGTGATGCCGAAAAGGCGGCTGAAAGACTTGCTGACGAACTTCTCGATGCCGGCGGCAGAGAAATTTTAGAGAAGCTGGAAAGATAATGAGTAACGAAAAAAAAGGCAAGGTATATCTTGTCGGGGCTGGGCCGGGCAGAGCGGACTTGATTACGGTTCGCGGAGCAGAGGTCATCAAAGAGGCAAATTGCGTAATTTATGATAAGCTGGTCAACCCTTCCTTATTAAGCTATGCCCGCAGCGATGCCGAGATTATCCACAGCCCCAAACGGACCGGTGCCGGTTCGTTTACGCAGGAAGAAATTAATAAGCTCTTAATTGAAAAGGCGTCCGGCGGACAAACGGTAGTGCGATTAAAGGGCGGCGACCCGTGTATCTTCGGCAGAGGGGCCGAAGAGGCGGCAGTCTGCGCAGAAGCGGGTATCGATTTCGAGATAGTGCCGGGTGTAACCGCCGGCATTGCAGCCGCTGCATACGGCGGTATTATGCTGACCGACAGAAGCTACAGCTCGCAGGTGGTTTTCGTTACGGGCAGAGAAGCGGAGGGAAAGCAAAAAAGCAATATCGACTGGGAGCTGCTGGCCGGATTCAGCGGCACCATAGTCTTCTATATGGGTATGGGGAACCTGGATTTTATCGCCGATGAGCTGATGAGAAACGGTATGAAGGAGACAACGCCGGCAGCGGTGATTGCCGATGTCAGCTTGCCGAGCCAAAGAATCGTAAAGGCCCCGCTTGATAGGATAAGCGAAACGTGCAAGCAGAAAGGAATCGAGCCGCCGGCGATTGTGGTTATCGGTACTGCCGCCGAAAGCAGCCCGCAGTTGAACTGGTTTATGAAAAAACCACTGTTCGGCAAGACCATCGTGGTAACCCGCGATGAAAGAGGCAACGCCGATTTCGCAGCGAGGATTATCAGTGAAGGCGGCAATCCGGTAAAATTTGCAACGATAAAAATCAAGCCGCTGACGCAAACGAATCAGTTTTTACAGGCGCTTGCGAAAATCGCCGAATTCGACTGGATAGTCTTCACCAGCCCGAACGGTGTGGCCATTTTCTTCGACTTTTTACAAAGTTTAGGCAAAGATGCGAGGGTATTCGGTTCGGCGAAGGTTGCCGCTATAGGCAGTGAAACTGCTGCTAAATTAGGTGAGTTCGGGATAAGGGCCGATTTTACGCCGAGCATTTTTACCAGCGAAGAACTCGGCAAACAGTTAATTAGATATACGAATCTGCAGGGCAAAAAGGTTCTGCTTTTGCGCTCGCAGCTTGCCTCGGACGAGCTTGGCGAACTGTTAAAGCAGGCCGGTGCGCAGGTTTCAAACGTATCTGTCTATACCACCGTAACGGAAAAAAGCAAATGCGGCCGGCTGAAAGAAAAAATGGCGGACGGCCAAATCGATTGGCTGACGTTTGCAAGCGGTTCTTCGGTGACGGCTTTTTTTGAGCAAATCCCGTGCGAACTGGTAAATTCAGGCGACGTTAAAGTGGCATCAATTGGGCCAGCAACCTCCAAGCAACTGAAAAATCTTGGCGTTAGGGTCGATACGGAGGCGAATGAGCATACTATCGATGGGCTGCTTAAAGAAATATCGAAATCCGAAAGCTAAAAATCAAAATGATAAACATATCGAAGCTATACTGCGGTCTTGCCGGCGAATCGGACGATTTGCGGTATTCGGCAGATGGTTCTTTCGGGCCGGTCGTGGTTTATAATTGCACCAGCCGATGCAACCTGGCGTGCCTGCACTGTTACAGCTCCTCCAAATCTGACGATAACAACGACGAACTGACCACAACCGAGGCGAAACAACTGCTGTCGCAGCTTTCGGAAGTCAACTGTCCGGTGGTTCTATTTAGCGGCGGTGAGCCGTTACTGCGAGAGGATTTATTTGAATTGTTAGCCGAAGCAAAGCGATTAAAATTACGAGCCGTCATATCGACCAACGGGACATTGATAGATTCAGATACCGCTAATAAGTTAGCGGAAACGGGTGTAGGTTATGTCGGGATTTCCATCGATGGCGAAGAAAGATTTCACGACGAATTTAGACGGACAAAGGGAAGTTTCAGGTCGGCTGTGGCAGGAATCGAAAACTGCAGGAAGGCAGGGTTAAAGACAGGTTTGCGTTTTACCATAACAAAACAGAACGCCAGCCAAATCCCTGCCGTTTTCGATATTGCCGGCTCAAAAGGCGTGCGAAGGATATGCTTCTATCATCTGATTCGGGCAGGCAGAGCGAAAGAATTAGACGGGCCGGCTTTGACGCCGGAGCAGACACGTCGGGCCGTCGATACGATAATCGAGAAAACAAATGAGTTTGTCAAAAAGGCAATGGTGGACGAGGTGCTGACGGTGGATAACCACTGTGATGGGCCTTATCTGCTGTTAAAGATGCGAAAAGAAAATAATCTGCACTATGAGAAGGCCGCGCGGCTTCTGCTTGCCAACGGAGGCAACAGGATAGGCGAAAAAATCGGCTGTGTCGGCTGGGACGGCAACGTGCACGCAGACCAATTCTGGCGGAACTACCGCCTCGGCAATATCAAAGAGAAAACCTTTAAGCAAATCTGGGAGAATGCGAACGAGGCGGTGCTGGGTAAACTGCGCAGCAAATCCAGATTTGCCGATGCAAGGTGCTTGAAGTGCAAATGGTTTGATTTGTGCAAAGGCAATTTTAGATTTTTAGGCAGTAAAACCGACGAGCAGTATTGGCTCAATGAGCCGGCCTGCTATCTGACAGACGAGGAGATAATTTAGTTTTGAGTTTTAAGTGTTGACCCGCCACACATATGGCGGGTTGAGTTTTGAGTTAACTAAAAACAAAGAAAGGGCTTTTCACAATGGGTTTTCCGAGGATTAGAATGCGGCGGTTGCGGAGCAGTGAAAATATGCGCCGGCTGGTGCGTGAAACCGCCTTGAACGTGGATGATTTGGTCTATCCGCTGTTTGTTCGCGAGGGCGAAGGGCTGAAGGAGCCGATTAAGTCGATGGCCGATTGTTTTCACTTTTCGCCGGATACGGTCGCCGACGAGTCGGCTGAAGTTGCGAAATTAGGGATACCTGCGGTGCTTCTTTTCGGGCTGCCGGCAAAAAAGGATAAGCTCGGCTCAGAGGCCTGGGCGGAAAATGGCGTTGTCCAGCAGGCGGTCAGGGAAATCAAAAAACAGGTGCCGGAACTTATAGTAATCACCGATGTCTGCCTTTGTGCGTATACCGACCACGGCCACTGCGGTGTAATAAAGAACGGTAAGATAGATAACGATGCTACGTGCGAATTGCTGGCCAAGGTTGCGCTTTCGCACGCCCAGGCAGGGGCCGATATAGTTGCGCCATCGGATATGATGGATGGGCGGGTAAAGTATATTCGCGAGGCGTTAGAAGAGAACGATTTTAAGGACGTGGCGATTATGTCTTATGCGGCCAAGTATGCATCCGCCTTCTACGGGCCGTTCAGGGACGCTGCCGAATCGGCACCGGCATTCGGCGACCGCAAGGGTTATCAGATGGATATTGCGAACGTCCGCCAGGCGTTGGCCGAGATTGCACTCGATATTGAGGAAGGTGCCGACATTGTAATGGTCAAGCCCGCTTTGTGTTACCTCGACATTATACATCAGGCACGGCAGCGTTTCGACTGTCCGATAGCCGCATACAACGTCAGCGGCGAATATATGATGGTAAACTCGGCTGCCGCCAAGGGGCTTCTGGATAAAGAGTCGGCGATGATGGAAATGCTTTATTCAATCAAACGGGCCGGCGCTGACATAATCATAACTTATTTTGCAAAGGATGCAGCAAAATTACTAAAGTGACAAAGCGAATAGTCAAGCCAAAGCTTATAGCTTTTGAGGTTACTCGTCGGTGCCGGTTTAGCTGCCGACATTGCCGGGCAAATGCCGGCATCGATTGCAATGACGAGCTGACCACCGGCCGGTGTAAAAAAATCCTTACATCAATAGCAAAATTCAGCAAGCCCGTAATCATCCTGACCGGCGGAGAGCCGATGGAACGCAGAGACATTTATAAGCTCATTCAACACTGTCGCCAGTTGGGATTAAAGCCGGTGTTGGCTACCTGCGGGTATCTGATTAACGAGAAGTCCATTACCAAATTGAAAGAAGCAGGCGTTATGGCTTTATCCTTTTCTCTGGAGGGCGCATCCGCCGAGACCAACGACAGATACAGGCAGGTCAAAGGCGCCTTCGATTCGGTAATAGAGGCGGCGGCGTTAGCCCGGAAGAAGCGTATTCGCTTCCAGATTAATACCACCATCAGCAAAATCAACATTGGTGAAGTCATCGGTATAGCCAATTTGTCCAAACGGCTGGGGGCTTATTGCTTTAATCCGTTTATTCTCGTGCCGACCGGCAGGGGTAAACAAATGCAGGATGCGATTCTCGATGCGGTAGAGTACGAGGCGTTATTGGGCGAGCTGCTGCGGATAAAATTAAAATCAGAGATCAAGGTGCGGGTTACCTGCGGACCGCAGTTTGCGCGGGTATGCAGACAGGCCGAGGCCAGAGAGTTGACCAAAGAGGTGGCCGGCTGTATGGGCGGCAGAGGATTCGGGTTTATAAGTTATCGGGGTGACGTGCAAATCTGCGGGTTTCTCGACATATCGGCAGGCAATCTGATTGAGAATGGTTTTAAGTTCGGCAAAATCTGGCGGGAATCAAAACTTTTGAAAGAAATCCGCAATTTGTCCGGCTACACAGGCAAATGTCGGGGCTGCGACTTTGTCGGTGTCTGCGGCGGCTGCAGGGCAAGGGCTTATGCGACCAGTGGCGATTACCTGGCAAGCGACCCTGTCTGCGATTATAAGGGCGGAGATAAAAATTGAGCATACGTCTGACCACGTTCCAGAGACAGTTGTGCAACGTGCTTCAAAACGGTTTGAGTATCTGCCAAAGGCCTTTTGCCGAGACAGCAAAATCGCTGAAAAGCAGCGAAGAAGAAATCCTCCAGCAGGCGAATAAGCTGAAAGCGGCGGGAGTCATTCGGCGAATCGGGGCGGTGATAAATCATCGGGCGCTCGGGCAGACAGGGACACTGGTCGCCGCACACGTTCCGCAGGAGAATCTGCAGGAAGTTATCGAGGCAGTCAATTCTTTGCAGGGTGTCTCTCACAATTACCTGAGGAAGCACCACTACAATTTGTGGTTTACCTTACAGGCGCCCAGCTACGAGCAGATTGAGATTACGCTGTCGAAGCTCTCTACCCGTTTCGGCGTCGATTTTCACAGCTTGCCTGTGGCGCGTATTTTCAAGCTGGATGTTCATTTCGATGCCGAGGGCAAAGCAGAACTGCTGGGAGACGTTGAAGAGCCGCCGAAAAACGAGCCCGTGAAACTGAACGAAAAGCAAAAGATTGTTTTGTCAAGGCTGCAAAATGACTTGGAGGTGATTAAAAAGCCGTTTGATTTTTTGCGCAGCGCCGACTTAGAGACAGAAGAGGTTTTGAGGATTATACAGGAGCTAATCGATAAAAATATCATCCGGCGGATAGCGGCGGCTGTTGACCATCGTAAGCTGGGATTTACCGCCAATGTATTGTTTGCC
Organism: uncultured Pirellulales bacterium; assembly: GCA_964405375.1. Classification (GTDB taxonomy): domain Bacteria; phylum Planctomycetota; class Phycisphaerae; order Sedimentisphaerales; family Anaerobacaceae; genus CAYONQ01. The sequence continues at coordinate 1,423 of CAYONQ010000034.1, read as the reverse complement.
TGCGAGGTCCCGCAGCACAAAATCGTCGAGGCAGGTAAAACATTGGCCCGTTTCGGAATGGTAAGCCATTGCTACGAGAGGAAGACAGTTAAAGATTGGCCTTATAATCTGTTTGCGATGATGCACGGGCGAAGTATGGGTGAAATCCAGCATGTAATAAGCAAATTCACCGAGGCAGAAGGGGTAGATTCGTTTGAATTGCTGCCGACCGCAGCCGAGCTTAAAAAGCAGCCCATCAAACTTCGGTTCAACTAATCCCAATGTATATAAGCAGGCAAAAAAGGGCTGTAGGCGTTTTGCCCACAGCCCTTTATCATCACAGACTACGGACAAGTATCAAGCCAAATCAGAGCAAAGATGGCATAATCATAAAACGTGACCTCGCCGTCGCAATTTAAGTCTCCGTCATTGAAGCCGCCCGGCAGGCCGGTCCAAAGCCAGTTGTCGGTAAAGACCTTAAGGTCAAGGTTGTCAACAGTGCCGTCAATGTCATAGTCGGGGCACGGATTGCACTGGTTAGGGTCGGTAAACAGAACGAACGACATATCGGCACTTTCGCCGATCTGGTCGAAAATCTCGAACCATTCCCATCCGCCGTCGTCCGGCAGCGGTCGTCCTGAAACGGCGTCATCGTTGAAGACGTGTTTATGGTTAGTCCAGCCCCAGCTATACGTGGGCGGATTTAACTGGTCATATACAGCGACGATGCTTATCCAGTAGATTCCATCGACCTTAGGCTGGCGGAACCATTCTTCTTCCGGAACCCTGACCGAGTAGCGGAACACTGCTTCCTGTCGGGCGGCCAAAGGATATCCGTATTTTACGTGCTTGTCGTAGCCGATAAACATTTCGTCATATTCATAGGCCCGGTACTCCCAGATTTTCCGGCTCGGATGGCTGTAACCGAGCGTATTGCAAGGGTCGTCAACCGGCACATCGCTCCAGAAAGAAATCAAGAAGTAGTCCGGCTTATTAGGCAAAGGCATACCGAAATAATTTGGCTCGGCAGGATTGTACATATAGTCTATATAAGAGCCCCACCAGACAATTGACGTTACGGGCGTGCGGCGACGGCATTGCCAATCGTCTGCGACCATATTCACAATATTCGGCTCACCTTCGTCTATGGCCCAGGAGTTCACATCCTCATAGTGCTGCCAATCCCGCAGGCCGGTAAACGGCTGTTCCCACTTGACCCAGTTCGGGTCGGTATCCAACTCAAAGGACAAATCCCAGAACCGGTCTATGTAGAAAAGCGGGCCGCCATAACGGAAGACAATCGGGGGCTGGTTTGTCAGCCAGTACTCTGGGCCAAGCTCCATACCCACCCAAGGGTCGCCAGTCATCCAGAAAAGTACTGAGGTATCCATCCAGAGTTTTGGTCTGGTTTTCCAGCCCCATTGTAAAGCTTGCACTGGGTCGT
>CAYONQ010000033.1:14027-25731 GCA_964405375.1 uncultured Pirellulales bacterium | reverse complement strand
GATTCGAACCAACGTAGGCTTACGCCAATGGGTTTACAGCCCATCCCCTTTAGCCACTCGGGCACCGACCCCTTTTCGCATCTCGTGAATCGCATCTCGCATCTCGTAGAAGGAAATTTACAATTTATCCATCGGTTTTGCAAGAAAAATCCTCTTATACCTGATTTTCTGGCTCCTGCTCCCTGATATCCTAATACCCCGATACCCTGATATCCTGACACCCCGCTGTTGCCCCTTTACAATCCTGCCGATAATCAGTATGATAGCCGATTGTTTCGCCGATGTAGCTCAATGGTAGAGCACGGCTTTCGTAAAGCCGGGGTTGAGAGTTCGAATCTCTCCATCGGCTGTTCGCCCCGCCCAAACCCGGGGCGGGGTTCGCTGTTTTCGCAGGTTAAATATCAGAAAATGAACAAAACCGATACAACACCCGATGCACACAATATCCAATATGACCTCTACCGCCGGATGTCGCCAGCCAGAAAGATAGAACTGATTTTCGATGCCTACCGCACCGGCCAATTGCTGGCAATGGCCGGCATTCGTATGCTAAATCCTGCCGCTACAGACAAACAACTTTGGCACATCTGGGCAAAACGACATCTCGGCGAAGACCTATACAACAAGGTCTACGACGGTCAGAAGAATAGATAAACAGCAATAATATGAACCTAAACAAAAAATATGAATCACTGAAGCGAGTACTGTATGACCTCGGCAGGGTAATTGTCGCCTACTCCGGCGGGGTTGACAGCACGTTTCTTTTGAAGGTGGCCGTCGATACGCTCGGGGCTGAAAACGTCCTGGCCTGTATTGCAACAGGCCCATCCCTGCCACAAAGTCAGTACGCCCGCGCAATCGAATTGGCAAAAAATATGGGGGTAAAACTCCAATCTATCGAGCCAAACGAAATGGCCGATGCCAGATACACCTCCAACCAGCCAGACCGCTGCTTCCATTGCAAGACTCATCTATTTGAACTGCTGACTAAAATCGCCAAAGAAAAAAAAATAACCCACATTATCTGCGGCCATAACCTCGACGACCAAGAAGACTATCGCCCCGGCAATCGTGCAGCCGAGACCTTCGGCATCCATTCGCCGTTAGCCGAGGCGAAACTAACCAAAAACGACATCCGCCAATTAAGCCGGCAGCTTGGTTTACCCACCGCCGACATCCCCGCATCACCCTGCCTGGCCTCGCGGATGGCTTACGGCCTCGAAATTACGGAGCAACGGCTGAAACAGATAGAGCAGGCGGAGGAATTCCTGAAACGATTGGGTTTTGTCGAGTTTCGCGTCCGGCTTCACGACAATATCGCCCGAATCGAGGTCCACGCCGAGGACATCGGGAAAATCATCAAAGAACCGACCCGCTCACAGGTGGTTGAAAAATTAAGGTCGCTTGGCTTCAACTTCATAACCGTTGACCTGCAGGGCTTCCGCTCCGGCTCACTAAACGAACCGCTCTTGTAGAGTAAAACCCGCCCCACCATTATAACTATCCGCTATGAGTTTACTCCGCTAATACCCTATCGCACAGCCGTCCTTACGGCCATCGGAGGCACCAAAATACCGCCGCGGGTCCTCTTTGCGCCATATTCCCTGATAGCCGCCGAACGCCTTCTTTGCAGGCACAATTTTGTGTCCCATATCTGCCAATTTGCGTTTCACCGACTCGCTGATAAAACGCTCAAAAGCTACACTGCCCCCATCGACCGCCTTTTTGCCTGTCGGCGTGGAGCTTTCATAATGTTCGACTCTCGGCTGGTCACCGGCCTGCTGAGGCGACATATCGAAGTCAATTATATTCATCAGTATCTGTGCGTGGCCCTGCGGCTGAAAATCGCCACCCATAACGCCAAACGAAAATATCGGCCTGTCATCCTTCGTCACAAACGCAGGAATAATCGTATGGAAAGGCCGCTTGTGCGGCTCTAATTTGTTAAGGTCGCCCGGGTTCAGTGAGAAAAGCTGACCACGGTCCTGCAGAGAGAATCCCAGACCTTCCGGCACTAAGTGCGAACCCCACAACTGGAAAATGCTCTGAATCAGCGAGACCATATTGCCCTCTTTGTCCGCAGTCGTCAGGTAAATGGTATCCGACGAGCCGGCAAGCCGGCCCGGCGCAACCTTCTGGGCAGCGCGTTTCGGGTCAATCAGCTTGACTCGTTCCATAGCGTATTCCCTGGAGATAAGCTGCTGCACCGGCACAGCGGCAAAATCCGTATCCGCATAATAGACCGCACGGTCCTCGAAGGCCAGCTTCTTCGCCTCGATAAGTAAATGCAAATGCTCCGCACCGTTCGGCTCCAATGACCCGATATCAAAGTGCTCCAGCAGGTTCAATATCTGCAAGGCGGCAATCCCCTGGCCGTTCGGAGGAAGCTCCCAAACGTCATAGCCCCGGTAATTCGCACTGACCGGCTCAACCCAATCAGAAGTATGCTCGCGAAAGTCACGCATAGAAAACCGACCGCCCTGCTGTTGTGAGAACTTAACCATCCTTTCGGCAATCTCACCTTTATAGAACCCATCAGCACCGTCGCTGGCTATAATCTCAAAAAACTTCGCCAAATCCGGATTCTTAAAAACATCCCCGAACCGCAACTGCTTACCGTCCGGCATAAACGCCCTCGCCAATATGGCGTCTTTCTGCGCATCAATGTGCCATCGGCTGGCGATAACCGGCGAAATCAGAAATCCTTCACGGGCGTAATAAATCGCCGCCTCCAGAATCTTCGCCATCTTCAGCCGGCCAAGCCGTTTATGCAACGCCTCCCACCCGCTTACACACCCCGGCACACTCCACGACAACGGCCCGTATAAAGGTATCTCCTCCAGCCCCAGCGCACGTGCCGCTTCTATATCCCAGCCGTATGGCGAACGACCGCTGGCGTTAAGACCGAACAGTTTTTGCTCTTTCGCACTCCAGACAATCGCAAACAGGTCTCCTCCCGGCCCGCACATCATCGGTGCCACAACACTCATCATCGCATTGGCACAAATCGCCGCATCAATCGCATTGCCGCCGGACTTGAGAATATCCAACCCCGCCATACTCGCCAACGGCTGACCACTGCACACAATCCCGTTTTGACAAACCACCGTCGAACGGTTCTGATTCCTATGGCGTGACAGTTCGCGGTCGACAAATGAGCCGTCAACCGCTGCAGCGCCGCCTCGACCCTGCGCAAAAGACCAATTCCCTTTTAGAAGCGATGATGCACAAGCTCCCCCCGTAAGTTTCAGAAATGAACGCCGTCTCATAACCTTCTCCTTCCTGCTTATTCGCAGCCGTCCCCCTTTTTGTTTTGCTTCGCCAGGGCAGCGGCGCCGATTATGCCAGCATCCTCGCCAAGCGTAGCGAAACATATCTCAACGGCCTCTTTCTTTAGAGACCATATCTGTTCATTAAAGTAATCCTTTATTCTGTTTAAGAGCACTTCACCTGCGGCAATCATCCCGCCGGCAAAGACTATCCGCTTAGGCTCTACCGTGTGCAGCACATTGACGCACACAATCGCAAGCGCCCTCGCCGTCTCATCCGTTATCTGCCGGGCCAATTCGTCGCCAGCCGCCAGATGCTCATAAACGTCTTTGCAGCTTATTGTCCCTCTCTCGTCAAGCACCTTCTTTAAGCTCGATTGCGCACCCGCTTCGATAGCTTCGACCGCTATTTCCGCAGTCGAATTAGCAGATGCATACGCCTCCACGCAGCCCTTCTGGCCGCAGTTGCACAATCGGCCGTCCGGACAAATTATAATATGGCCAAGCTCCGCAGCATTATCACACCAGCCGTGCATCAGCTTGCCGTCGCTGATAATCCCGCCCCCTATCCCTGTACCTAAGGTAAAAAAAACCATATCTCTAACACCTTTACCTGCCCCGAGAACGAACTCTCCCCAGCAGGCGGCATTCGCATCGTTATCCAGTATAACAGGCGCCCCCAATCGCTCGCCGAGCATCTTTCGCAGCGGCACATCTTTGAATAAAGGCAGGTTTGGACTGGCTATGATGACACCCTCGGCGATATTTAACGGCCCCGGCGCCCCTATACCCACTGCCTCAATCGCCCCGGCTGACAAGCTGTTATCAGCTAACAACTTCTCCGTCGTCTCGCCGATTCTGTCAACGACAGCCCCCGGCCCCATATCCGCTCCGGTCGCCGCCGCCGTTTTACCGATAAGTTTTAGCTGAGGGTCAAAACAACCGAGCTTGATATTCGTCCCGCCCAAATCGATGCCGACAAACACACTGTTCACAATTCAATCCTCATAACCATCCGGATGCTCGTTGTGCCACCGCCAGGCGGTTGCAACTATTTTTTCCAGTTCGGGAAATTCTGTTTTCCAGCCGAGTTCGGTCTCGGCCTTTGTAGCGTCGGACGTCAGTATTGGTGCATCACCCGCCCGACGGGCTGCCTCCACAACCTTGAAATCCTTACCCGAAACCTTTTTGACCGTTTCAATCACTTCCCTGACGGAATAGCCCTTGCCGTTACCTAAGTTATAGACCAGCTCCCGATTATCCTCCAGCTTATCCATCGCCAGCAGATGTGCCCTGCACAAATCCTCGATATGAATGTAATCGCGAATGCACGTCCCATCCGCCGTCGCATAATCGGTCCCGTAGATTTGAATTTCACTGCGCTTGCCCATCGCCGCCGCAATTGTAAGAGGAATAAGATGCGATTCAGGCCGATGGTCCTCACCGAGAGAGCAATTATTTCCCGCTCCGCACGCATTGAAATACCTGAACGACGCATACCGCAGCTTGCCTGCTTGGCTCTGGTAATGACACATCTTTTCAATCGCCAGTTTCGTTTCTCCGTAAGGATTGATTGGCTCTGTCGCACAGTCCTCGGTAATCGGCACCTTTTCAGGCATACCATATACCGCCGCACTGCTGCTGAAAATGAATTTTTCCACGCCGGCCGCTTCCATTGCACTCAGCAAGGTCAGCGTGCCGCCAACGTTATTGCGGTAGTATTTAAGAGGCACCTGCACCGATTCGCCCACCTCAATTAGCGAAGCAAAATGCATCACCGTTTCGATATTGTACTTCTTCAATGTCTCTATAAGCAGTTCGTAATCCGCTAAGTTGCCCTCGACGAACTCTGCCCGTCCGACCGCAGCCCTGTGGCCCTTGCTGAGGTTGTCAAAGACCACCGGCTGATGTCCCCCGGCCGACAGCATTGCCGTCATATTACTGCCGATATAGCCCGCTCCGCCCGCAACCAATACTCTCATAACTCGTATCTCATAAATGCGTTGATGTGTTACTCATTCACTCATTTACTCATCTGCTCATTTTCCCTTTGATGCGCTTCAATATCTCCGTCTCCAGTCTGCTGTCTCTGCCCAAATCAACCCACACTATGGCTCTTTTCTGTTCCGGGCGTAGTTCCAATCTTTGCATCGACGGCCTGCTTGCCGAAAACATAGCGTATGCCTGTGAGCTGCTGGTAACCTCGTACTCAGGTATGCTCAATCTTTGCACATTTACCTCGCAGCCGACACACAGTTTCTCGTCCTGTTGGTCTATACTTAACTCTACGGTCCTTCGGATACTGTGCAGGTTCGCCTCGGCTGTGTTAAAGGCCCCGACATTATCGCTGCGCCAGAATTCGAACCACTGCGCACCCGCCAACGGTCTGGTCTTTATGTATCCGCTCCGGCCGTCGAGCTTTGCGATAGTAAAATGCATATCACCAAGCACCTCCTCAGCCGCCCGCATTGCCGTCGGTCTTTCTAAATTCGGGACACAGATTTGCTCAACCGCCTCGAATTGCTGCTGCGAAGCGCACCCCGATAAAAGCAAAGTTGTTATGCACACCGCTAAATACAGTGATTTGAGTTTATTCATTTTTACATCCCAATCAGTAACTAATAACTTCCAACCAATTAACCAATCTGATTATATCTACGGCTGCACCGTAACTCAAGAGCCAATTGTTTTCATCCCATCGGAATCCGAAAACTTTCTTGACATCTTTAATAATCAATATAACATTCAGGCCGCTAATGTGGGCTCCGCCCCACCATAAACATCTACATAACATTTAGGAGAAGACCCAATGGCAGACAAAAAAGCAGACCTCGCCGGCCCCGGCATCGGCGACTACACCGAACTGGAGAAAATCCTCCCGCAGGATTACAATTCCCTGTTGTCCCCGAAAGAAACCCAGCTTGCCACCTATGCCGCCAAGGATTACATCGAGCAAAATCTCTGCAAACAGCTCAATCTGATTCGCGTTACGGTCCCTCTGATTGTTGACGTTGAAAGCGGTGTCAACGACTATCTCGACCGCGATGGCTCACGGACACCAATCGGCTTTCACATCTCGAACGACCACGACAAGAACCCAATCGACGCCGAGGTCGTCCAGGCCGCAACAAAGTGGAAACGAATGGCCCTGAAACAGTTCGGTATGGACATCGGTGAGGGCCTGCTCACCGATATGCGGGCCGTCCGAAAGGACTACTTCCTCGACCACGACCACAGCGCCTACGTTGACCAGTGGGACTGGGAGCTGGCGATAACCGAAGAACAGCGAAACCTAAAGTTCCTGAAAGAAGTCGTGGAGAAAATATGGACCGTCCTCAAAGGCGCCGAGACTCACGTCCAGGAACTTTTCCCCCAGCTAAAAACCGATAAATACCCCGACCTGCCCGACAAGCTCACCTTCATCCACGCCGAAGAAATCCTCGACCGCTACCCTCTCCTGCCGCGAAAGCAGCGCGAAACAGAGATTGCCAGGGAGCTCGGCGCAACGTTCATTTACGGCATCGGCTGGGTGCTAAAGGACGGCTATCCACACGAAATGAGGGCCGCCGACTACGACGACTGGATAACAGAGACAACATCCGAAGACGGCAGACCAATGCACGGGCTCAACGGCGACATCCTCGTCTGGAACCCCGTTACAAAGCGCCGCCACGAGCTTACGTCAATGGGCATTCGCGTAAACGCCGAAACGCTCAAAAAACAGCTCGAGATTTCAGGCCAGCTTGATTTCCTCAAACTGCCGTATCATCAGGCAATCATCAACAACGAAATTCCGCTCAGCATTGGCGGCGGCATCGGCCAGTCCAGAATATTTATGTCACTATTGGAAAAGGCCCATATCGGAGAGGTCTCCGCAACCGTCTGGCCGAAAATACTAAAGGATATGTGCAAAAACAAAAACATCCACGTAATTGAATAAACCGTCTCAATTCGTTTTGAACTTCGCTTTTTAGAGACTTGGATTTGTTTGAAATCTACGTCCCCACGTGGCCCGTATATCCTGCCGCTTATTATTAATTCGACAATTCAGCAGCCAATTCACAGAGGCAAAATCAAAGCTCTTTTTTCATCTGGTCGTAAATAAGTCTCGATTTCGTCTCGCTGCCGAAAGCGCCCACCCTAATACTAACCTTAGTCATTCCCTCCGTCGTTGCGGCCAGCTTAACGGTTATCTTTTTGTCCTGTGCATCGCGTGCTGTAACCTTCGCCGACATCGCATCCTTGCTTTTTTGGACAATAGCCAGCTCAAGTTTGTCCATTGCCCTCAGCACCGCTTTGTAAACAGCTTCGATATCCGCCGACTCCACCGTCTCCATATCACCTCTAATGTACGCTACTGTCCCCGCCCCGACCGCAGCGACCATACAAGCCGGTATCACTGCACAACCGCTAACAAGCTAAATCGTCAAAAAAACTTGTCCCTTTTGCATCCTGAGTCTCCTTTCTGCAAGACAACTTACTTTCACTTCTAATTATAACAGCATCACCAGTTTGTCAATCCCGCACTTTTTCAGATTTCAAGCAGCTTCTCTGCGATTCTTAAAGCCGCATCTTTCTTTGCAGTTGTTCTGTAGTTCTTTTTCATCTCTTCCCGTCTCTTGTCATCTTTCATCAACTCTTCCAGCTCTTCCCACAGCCATTCTGCTCTGTCTTTTTCGTCCGGCAGGTCATCCACTATTACCGCAGCCCCCGCATCGACTAATTTACCGGCGTTTAAATACTGATGTCTGTCCTTATGATATGGATAGGGTATACATATACTCGGCGCCGCCGCCGCAGCATATTCAGCCACGCTGACCGCCCCGCTTCTGCCGATAACCAAATCGCAGGCAGCAAGCAAATCAGCCATATTATCAAAATACTTCACCACTTTTACGGTGATTTTAGCATCGGCGTATTTCTCTTTCGTCTCACCAAAATTGGCACGACCCGTTAAATGGACTATCTGCCAATCGTCGGCAAACGAGTTTAGCTTTGTCAAAAGCGAACATGCCGTTCTGTTGATATTCTCTGAGCCGCTCGATGCACCAGTTATAAGCAGAACCTTTTTATCTTTATCGAGGCCCAATTGCTCTATCGCCCTGTCCGGTTGCGGATTGTCAAACCCGCTTCTCAAAGGACAACCAAAGATGTGAACCGTCGCTTTGCTTTTGGCAAAGTGCTCCGTAGTATCTTCAAATTGCACAAAAATCTCATCCGCCCAGCGGGCTATTATCTTATTTGCCCGCCCCGGCACGATATCAACATTTAACAGCGCAACCGGTATTTTTAGTTTGTGTGCCGCCCAGCACACCGGCGCCCCAACAAAACCACCGGCCCCAACCACCATAGGGCTGCTACTTTCGGCTATTATTCTTCTGGCAATCCGACAGCTTTCTAAAAACGAACACCAAAAATCCATCAGCTTGTTCGGCCGAATGGAAAACCCTTTAGCCGGCAACTTCGTGTATTCAAAACCGGTTTTAGATAGTATTTGCTCGTCGATATCCCTGCTGCTGCAGAAGAAATGTATCTTCGCTTCCGGTTCTAATCCGACTATCCTTTCTGCTATGGCGATAGCCGGGTAGATATGCCCCCCTGTTCCGCCGCCGGCAAAGAAAAAACTTGCTGCCGCCATTATTCCTTCTCCAAAGGCGCTTTTGCTGATTGTTTAGCGATGTTCATCAGCACCCCGACAGCCGCAGCAGACAGCAGCATACTCGTTCCGCCTGCACTTACGAACGGCAGGGGTATGCCTTTTGTCGGCAGCATAGCTGTCGCCACGCCGATATTGACTGCCGCCTGGGTTGCGATTGTCAGAACAATCCCGCCGGCTAACAGTTCGCCGAACCGGTCCCTGCAGCGCACAACCACCAAAATTCCAAGCCAGACAAACACAATAAATAATCCGATGACTGCCGCGGTCCCGACGAAGCCAAGCTCTTCACCTATGATAGCAAAGATAAAATCGGTTGTATCTTCCGGCAAATGGCCATATTTGCAAATTCCTCTGCCGAGTCCCTTGCCGAATAGTCCGCCGGAGCCGAGGGCAATCAGCGACTGGTTGGCCTGATAAGCGGCGGAATCAGCCCATTTTTCGGGGTTTAAGAACGCGGCAATCCGCTGCATTCGGCCGGGAGAGTGGATTAGCGCTGCGAAAAAGGCGATTGCGGCAAAAGGCAAGGGGGTTAGGGTGTGCCACGGCTTTACGCCGGCGATTAGCAGCATCAGAAGACCCAAAAGCGCTATAAATGCTGCTGTGCCAAAGTCTTCGGTGATTATCAAACCGACTGTTGCGGCTATAACGGCGCAGGCGGGCACAAATCTTTTCCAGTATAACTTTATGTCGGTGCTGAACTTATCGCAAAATCCGGCCAGGAAAAGAATAAGCGACCACTTTGCCAATTCGGAGGGCTGAAAGCTCACAGTGATTGGGCCGATGGGGATTCGCAGCCATCGGCGGGCACGGTTGACCTCGGTACCGAGCTGGGGGAATAAGACGAGTATAAGTAACGTTATACTAAGGACTAACAGATAGCTGGTTGGGGATTTTAGCCAGCCAGCGGTCATGGCGAATCTGCGATAATTGATGCGGGAGAGGGCGTATAAGACCAGACAGGCCAGCGGGAAAAAGAGGATTTGGCGGAGGGCGGTGGAATCGTAGAATCGCTGTAAGTTTAGGTCCTGACTGACGTTAGCAGCGGCGGAGAAGACAAAGACCGTGCCGATGGCCATCAGGAGGATGACGACCATTGCGATATAATCGGCGAGCGAGATGTCTTTGGGTGTTGTAAGCATTTAATTTAACAAGAGTTAGATAAAAACGGTTTATGTAAACTCAGCCGAGCTACTATGAGTTTATTTTCGGCTTGAGGGGGCTTATAACAGTAAAAATTGGTGAAAAGACCGGCTGTTGGTGTGGCAAGCTGGGTGGTTTGAGCAAGATGAGTAAGAAAAAAATGGAAAAAAATGGAAAAAAATAGAGAAAAAATGCAAAAAATGGAGAAAAACAGAGAAATTTTGCAAAAAATAGCAAAAAAATGAGAAAAATGGAGAAAAAATGAGAAAAAGAGAAACGGTTTTTAACCGCAGAGAGCGCAGAGATTTTATCTTTTTTTATTAACCGCAGATTTCACAGATTTACGCGGTGAAATGCTGGCTGCTCGTTAGTGAGGAGTGAGCTAAAGTGAACTAAAGTGCCTAAAGTGAACTAAAGTTGGATTCTTGATGCTGGATACTCGATTCTCGATGCACGGGCGACGAGGCACGAGCGACGAATTACGAGCAACCCATCGAGTTGCCGCAGTTGTAGCATTTATAGCAGGTGCCGTTGCGAACGGTAATCGCTCCGCAGATATCGCAGGCGGGCGCATCATCGGAAAAATGCTCAAACTGTGCGTTGAATTGCTGCATAACGGCCGCTTCAGACTGTAATGACCCGGATTCATCGGCAACAGACGAGCCGACCATCGCCCCGATTCGATTTGCCAGGCCGGCAAATCTACCTTTCGCAGTAGTGGACAGTTTTTCAACTGCCTCGTTCAGAACCAGCGAACCCTTATCTTTGGGCCTTGATTTGATTTTTGTCTCGGATTTCGCTGCGACCTTTGCCTCTTTTGCCTCTACAATCTTTTTAGCGAGGTCCTTGGTCTTCTCAACCAACTGTTTGGCAGTGGTTGCATCTTTGCCTTCAGTTGTTTTCGGTACCTCCGCCCTGTTGGGGGTGTTTCTCTCGGCGTAGCCGGGCATAAACCGGCAGCCCAGCCAGCAGAAGATATAATCAATCAAGCTCTTCGCGAAGGGTATATCCCTGTTTGAGGTCATTCCTGATGGCTCAAATCGGGCGTGCCGGAATTTGTCCACCAACGTAATCAGCGGCACGCCGTATTGCAGTGCCAGTGAAGTACAGGTGCCTATAACATCCATAAGGCCACCGATGGTGCTGCCCTCCTTGGCCATAGTGATAAATAGTTCACCAGGCTGACCATCCTCATATAGCCCCACCGTCAGATAGCCTTCATGATTTGCGACGGAAAATTTATGCGTTACGCTTTGACGAGTATCCGGCAGCCGACGCCTGAACGGCCTGGTTTGGGCGGATTCTTCACTTTTGGCCTTTGCTCTGGTTTCTCTGTGCTTTTTGGTAGAGACCGGCTGGAGCTTCTTGGAGCCGTCGCGGTAGATTGCCACCGCCTTTAATCCGAGCTTCCAGCCCTCCATATAGGCGGCTTCAATCTCCTCGGTCGTGCTTTCCTTCGGCATATTGATGGTCTTGCTGATGGCACCGGATATAAACGGCTGAACAGCGGCCATCATCTTCAGGTGTGCCACATAATGGATACACCTTTTTCCGTTTCTCGGCTTAAAGGCACAGTCAAAGACCGGTAAATGGTCAGGGTTGAGCTTTTCGGCGCCTTCGATGGTCTCGTTTTTAT
>CAYONQ010000033.1:0-14017 GCA_964405375.1 uncultured Pirellulales bacterium | reverse complement strand
TATCGGTGTAGTCGCAGATTGATTTAATCTCGTCGATGCTGTAGCCGAGCTTCTCGAGGCCCATCGGCACGGTTTTATTGATGAGCTTGAGCATTCCGCCGCCGGCTAATAGCTTGTATTTGACCAGTGCGATGTCGGGCTCGATGCCGGTGGTGTCGCAATCCATCATAAAGCCGATAGTCCCCGTCGGTGCCAGTACCGTTGCCTGAGCGTTACGGAATCCGGTCTTGGTTCCAGCGTCGAAGGCCTCGTCCCAGGCGTCCTTGGCGGCGTTGCGCAGATAAGCCGGACAGTGTGATTCCGGAATATCGTAGGCGTGCCGGCGGTGCATATTTATAACCTTAAGCATCGCATCAGCGTTTTTGCTGAATTCTGCAAATACCCCTTTTATTGAAGCTATCTCCGCACTTGCTATGTAAGCGGCCCCTGTCATTATAGCGCTGACGGCTGCTGCCAGTGCCCTTGCCTGGTCGGAGTCATAAGGAAGTGCATGGCTCATAACAAGCGAGCCGAGATTGGCATAGCCCAAACCAAGCGGACGAAACAGATGGCTGTTTCTGGCAATCGGCTTGTCCGGATAGCTGCCGTTATCAACGAGGATTTCCTGAGCGATAATGAACAGCCGGACTGCCTTCTTAAAGCCGGCGACGTCAAAAGACCCGTCATCCCTGCTGAACTTCATGAGGTTCAGCGAGGCCAGATTACAGGCCGAGTCGTCGATGAACATATATTCGCTGCAGGGATTCGATGCATTGATAGGACCAGAGGTGGGACAGGTGTGCCAGCGGTTGATTGTGCTGTGATATTGCAGACCCGGGTCGCCGCAAGTTCTTGTGCCTTCGGCAATTAGATTCATCAGCTCCCGTGCCGAGTGCTCCCCTATCTTTTCGCCTGTTGTTACCGCCCGCGTTGCCCATTTGTCGTCTTTTTCCACCGCCTGCATAAACTCATCGGTTATGCGCACCGACAGATTGGAATTCTGGAACATCACACTGTTGTAGGCCTCGTTGTTATAATCGCCGGTGTAGCCGGCCTCAATGAGCGTCCAGGCCTTCTTTTCCTCTTCGGTTTTGCAGGTAATGAACTCTTTAATATCAGGATGGTCTGCCTTTAGGGACTGCATCTTTGCCGCACGTCTTGTCTTACCACCTGATTTTATTACCGCTGCTATCTGGTCATAGACCCTCATAAAACTCAATGGCCCGGACGGTTTTCCTCCACCGGAGAGTTTTTCTTTGCTGCTTCGCAGTGTCGAAAGGTCGGTGCCGGTCCCTGAGCCGTGTTTGAACAGCATCGCCTCACTGGTTGCCAGGCGCATTATGTCCTGCATAGAGTCCTTGACCGACTGGATAAAGCAGGCCGACGCCTGAGGGTATTCGTAGCTGTTTTCGCAGGCGACCGGCTTTTGCTGCTGGGCGTCCCAGTGGAAATTGTGCTTGCTTCCGGCAATGCCATAGACGTCAAAAAGCCCCACGTTGAACCACACTGGCGAATTAAACGCCCCGTATTGGTTCACGCACAGCCAAGTCAGCTCGTTATAGAAGGCCTCAGCGTCCTGGTCGGTGGCGAAGTAGCCGTCTTTCTTACCGCGGTCGGCGATTGTTCTGCAAACGCGGTGGATAAGCTGCTTTAACGAGTTCTCTCGTCGGCCGGTCTCGACGTCGCCGTAAAAGTATTTACTTGCCACGACCTTCGTTGCAAGCTGGCTCCAGGAGGTCGGCACCTCGATATTGTCCTGCTCAAAGATCACTTCGCCGCTGTCACTGGCGATTTTGGCCGAGCGGCTCTCCCATTCGAGCTGTTCAAAGGGATGCTCGCCTGGATTTGAAAAGAAGTACTCTACCCTTAAGCCCTTTGGTTCGGTAGTATCCGTAGCGGTTTTTGGTTGCGATTGCTCAGTTCCAAAAGGGTTTTCGGGGTCGAACTTATAGGACATTTAGGCATCTCCGTGCAGAAAAAAGAGACCACAACATACAGTAAGACGAACGGGAGTTAAGCCAGATATAGTTATAAAACCCGTAAAATCTGTATCGGCAGATTAATGGCAATTTGATTAAGTGTAAAGACCAAAGTTGGAAATTTTTGTATAAATTTTTTCATCTTTGTATTAGTCCTTATATTCGTTGCAGTTACTGAACCTACGAGGAGAAAAAAATTTTTCATAAACGGTCAATGTGTTTCAGATAACTTCACAATGATGTTAAGATAAAAGTATGTCAGCCGAATCAAGCGACAAATTTGAAGCAGTTCGCAAAAAAATAAAGAGTTTTCCAACAGGCCCGGGTCTTTACTTTATGAAGGGCCCGAGCGACAAAGTCCTTTATATCGGCAAGGCCAAAAACCTGCGCTCACGGGTAGCGGGCTATTTCCAGCCGGGCGGCGATGTGGCTGTTTCTCGCGGGCCGAAAATCACCGAGATGCTCAGCAAGGTCAAAACCGCTGACTTCCTCGAGACAGAAACCGAAGTTGATGCAATGCTCCAGGAGGCCCGGCTGATTAAGGACATCCGCCCGCCTTACAATACCGACCTTGTTGATGACAAGACATTCCCATATCTGGAGATTGCCACAGGCGAGGATTTTCCCAGCGTCTATATCACGCGGAGGCCCCGGCCAAAACCCAGCAGGCTATTCGGGCCGTTCGCCGGCGCAAAGGACCTGCGGAGCGTTCTGATAGTGCTGCAAAAAATATTCAAGTTTCGCACCTGTAAGCTAAATATCCGCGAGACAGACGAGAAACGCAGGTTCTTCCGCCCCTGTCTTCTGTACAGCATAAAGCAGTGCACCGCCCCCTGTGCAGCCAGGATTGACAAAGCCGAATACAAAAAAATTATCAGCGACCTTGTTAAATTTCTCCGCTCGAAGCGCTCTACGGTGCTCCGGCAGCTCAAAAAGCAGATGGCCGAGGCCGCTGAGGCGCTTCAATACGAAAAGGCCGCTATGTTTCGCGACCGGATTCGGCTGATTGAACGGCTCGACCGCAGGGGCACGCCCGAAGAGGACGTCCAGCCGGAGGTCTTCGCCGCCGACCCCTCCGATGCACTCGAAAAGCTGCAAAAACTGCTTAAAACCCCTGAACCGGTCAGGATTATCGAGGGTATTGACGTGGCTAATATCGGCGGAGCCGAGTCGGTCGGCTCGTTAGTCAAATTCATCGACGGCAGACCCTTCAAAAGCGGTTATCGGCGATTCAAGATAAAAACAGTGGCGGGCATCGACGACTATGCAATGATTGCAGAGGTGGTCAAACGCAGATATAAATACGCACTGGCCGGCGAAGAGCTCTGGCCCGACCTTGTTTTGATTGACGGTGGGCTGGGCCACCTGAGGGTTGCTGAAGCGGCGTTCAGGCAAATGAATGCTCGTGAGCCGAAAATCGCATCCATTGCCAAAAAAGAAGAGAAGATTTACCTGCAGGGCAGTTCCAAGCCCCTGAAGCTGCCCGCCCATTCGCCTGTACTTAAGCTGCTGCAGTACGTTCGGGACGAGGCCCACCGCTTTGCCCAGCACTATTTCCACATCCTGCGGACCAAAAAAATGATGGGCAAAACCCCTTAAAATGATAAATATATTGGTTGGCACCTTGACATTATGACGTTTTAATGTTATAATGTTCATGGCGAGGTGATAATATGAGAACTCATACAAAAAGAACGACAATTTACCTGGACCCTGATTTGCATCGGGCATTACGCATAAAAGCAGCGGAGACAGAACATTCCATATCCAAGCTGGTCGAAGATGCGATTAAACTTTCTTTGGCTGAGGATTCAATCGACTTGGCGGCCTTCGAGAGCCGCAGGGATGAACCAAGTCTGGCCTTTGAAGATGTTGTAAAAAAGCTCAAGGAAGATGGCAAAATATAAAGTAACCGTCAAAAAATCTGCTGCCAAAGAGTTGGAGGATATTCCGAAGAAGGATTTGCAGAGAATCGTCAAACGCATTCAATCGCTTGTGGAAAATCCCAGGCCAACCGGCTCACAAAAGCTCTCAGGTCAGGAACAATACCGCATCCGCCAAGGTGATTACAGAATTGTTTATTTCATCGATGATAAAACCTTAATAGTCGATGTATTTAGAATCGGCCACAGGAGGGAAATATATCGTTTATAACAATCCTGCAAAGCAAAAAAATGATAGGCAAAAATCGTTAGCTGATTTTTGCCTGCCATCCTGAGCGAAGCGATGGACCCCTTCTCTTTCTTAAAACCGCCGCACCAAAGCCGGATTACGAACTTGCCTGCCTCTCAACCGCGCCAGTGCAGCACCGCACAACCGATGTAGTACTGGCGCACATTGTTGGGAGCCTACTCTTTCTTGACCCAGATCAAAGCGCCAGCAAGCCAACGAGAGCCTCCAGCTGAGTTCCCATTGTAGTCGGTTAGTTCAATTCTGGCTTTGTCCAGATCGTTGGGTGACCGGAGTTTTGCCCACAAATTCCAGAGATTCTGAGCGGCCTGGAGGCGTATTTGATAAGGCTGGAAGTGCCAAGCGTTGGCGACAACAATCGTCAGTTTGTCATCCTCTGCCGAGCATCTATCAATGATGGATTTGTCAATCCCAGCAGCCTCAAGGGCCACTTTTGCCTTAAACTGAGCACTGTGATTACGTCTCTTGTTTTTCATGAATCTGTCTCCTGAATGAGTTATCGTCTCAGGCGACAAATCCACCTTAATTATGCGCCCAGTTTTTGGGGAGTATTATAAATTTGCAAAATTGATAAGTAAATATCCCAATGAAGCTTATGATTGGTTTAAGCAAGAAAGCTATTGCTGGAAAATATATGAAGGAGATTTGCCCGTTAATTATAAAGATGAAATTCCATCGAAACAAATGAAGCCTTTGTGACTTATTGTCCCCAAATTAGGAAATCGTATAGTCCACATTTTTGGAAGGTTTCCCGAATGCAGAGAAAGTGAAAAGAGATTTATGGAAGATTTGAAGTCAAAGGATTTGTAGGCTAAGGTAGTAATGTCTAATTTTTTTGACCAAAAAATATTGTGGCTGGAACAGTTACCGAATAATCCCAGGCCGGACGAGAATAAGGTAGAAGAATTGGAGAGGTTACGCTCCCATGCAATTTGTCATATCTTTCCACTTCCTGATGATATGTTTATTGAAATAATCCTAAGTTCTCGTTGGGCTACTCGTCGGGTCCAAGAGAATGTTTACATGATGGTAAAAGAGAAGATGCCCGATGCATCAGAAAAAGAATTGCTTGAAGCGGTGTTTAGAAGTAGAATTTTCCCACAAAATCCAGCAGGTTTAGAGATGACCGAAGAAGAAATCAATAAAGAAATGCGAAATATAAATTCTCTTAATGACTTAATACGGTATTTTTTGCAAAGAGAGAAGGAAGTACCCCAGTACCGCAGAGACGTTTTTGGTACCGGTAAAAGAATTGCCAACAAAGTGGACAGGATTCTGGACAAGTAGTTTTAAAATTGCATCTAACAGACGCTTGCAGCCGATGCATCAAGCCACGCGCCCTGTTAGCTGAGCCGTTATCTAAGATTTTGGATTTTACTCCGCTCTTTTTACCTTTTAACTTTTTACTTTCTTAGGTATTTTCCCCCGGCTGCTTTTTCTTCGTGTCTTCGTGACTTAGTGGCCAATTCCTCTCTGCGCTCCCTGCGCACTCAGCGGTTAAAAAATTCTGGCTTTTTGTGCCTTTTCGTGGCCAAAAAATCCGTGTCCATTCGTGTCTGGAAAAACTCAAAACTTCTTCTACCCTTTGTCCTTGCTTGTCACTTTTGAATTTTACGCTATGGTTTTACATTTTTAGTTTTAACTTTTACACTCTATCCTTTCTCTGTCTTCCACAGTTAAAAACCGTCTCTCTTTTTCTCATTTTTTTGCAATTTTTTGCAAAATTTCGCAATTTTTCTCCATTTTTTTCCTGCCTATCTTGCCCAAACCACCCCACCAACCCCCATTTTTACCCCAAAAACCCACATCCCCCTTTAAAATAAACCCCAAAAATCGGTATTTTTTAAAAATTCCGGATTTTTTTAGTTTTAAATCTCAAGCTTCACTTTTAACTGTGTGCGGTTTTTATTGCTTGTCTTTTTGTAGCTTGTATTCTACGGAGTCGGTGAGTGCCTGCCATGAGGCGTCGATGATGTTCTCTGAAACGCCGACCGTTCTCCAAATCGAGTCCTTGTCCCGCGACTCAATTATCACCCGCACACGAGCGGCGGTGCCTGCACGGGCATTAACCACACGGACCTTGTAATCAATTAAATGGATGTCCTTGATACTCGGATAAAACCTCTCCAGCGATTTTCGCAAAGCGGCGTCAAGCGCGTTGACCGGACCGTCGCCCTCGCCGACAACGTGCTCGATTACGCCGTCGACCTTTAACTTGACCGTCGCCTCGTTGACCATCTCGCCTGTTGCGCGTTTCTCTATGGTTACGTAATACTTTATAAGCTCAAAGGCCGGCTTGTACGTGCCCATAATCTTTTTGACTAACAGGTCAAAGGAGGCATTTGCAGCCTCGAACTGATAGCCCTGGTTTTCAAGCTCCTGTATGCGAGTAAGGATTTTTCTGGCAAGATTCTTATCTTCGGCGATTTTTGCCTTTTCCAGCTCGGCCAGGACGGTTGATTTTCCGCTCAGCTCCGATATAAGGAATCGGCGTTCGTTGCCGACAAAGGCGGGGTCGATGTGCTCGTAGGTGCGCCTGTCTTTGCGCAGAGCATTGATGTGCAGACCCGCCTTGTGGGCGAAGGCGCTTTCGCCGACATACGGCATATTCGTAACGGGCGTTAAGTTGCCGACCTCAAAAACAAAACGGGATACTTCCGTAAGCGTTTTGATTTTCTCGGCGCTAAGGACTTCAAAACCCATTTTAAGGGTGAGGTTGGGTATGACCGTACACAGATTGGCGTTGCCGCACCGCTCACCCAGACCGTTTATAGTGCCCTGAACGTGTCGGGCGCCGGCTCGAACGGCAGCAAGGCAATTGGCCGTGGCACAGTCGGTATCGTTGTGGGTGTGAATGCCGATAACCGACGAATTGAACTCGGCGCAGACGGCCTTTGTGATTTCGTACACCTGCTCCGGAAGAGAGCCGCCGTTAGTATCGCAAAGCACCAGCGCATCGGCGCCGGCGTTTGCGGCAGCGGCCAGGACCTTCATCGCATATTCGGGATTTTCTTTGTAGCCGTCGTAGAAATGCTCGGCGTCGAAAATCGTCTCAATGCCGTGTTTTTTCAGGAACTCGACCGACTCGGCGCAAATGGTGAGGTTCTCATCAAGCGAACGGCCAAGGACGGCGGTTACGTGGAAACCGGAGCTTTTGCCGACCAGAGTAGCGGTCGGTGTCTTGCAGGTGAGTATTGCATTCAGCGAGAGGTCATCGGAGACCTTCGTATCGGCCCTTCGGGTGCTGCCGAATGCGACGATTTTCGAGGTCTTCAAGCTAAGCTTGGCCATCTCAGCAAAAAACTGCATCTCCTTGGGGTTGGAAGCGGCATAGCCGCCTTCGATGTAGTCGATGCCAAGCTCGTCAATGCGCCTGGCGATTGCGATTTTGTCTTCGAGCGAAAAGCTGACACCCTCGGCCTGCATACCATCGCGAAGGGTCGTGTCGTAAAGTTTTATCTTTTCCATAACCGCACACCACAATAGCAATGATTCTTCATAAACAGTGTTTCATTCTATCGCTGTGGTGTCAGGGTGTAAAGGAAAAATCGCCGGCCGGTGATTCGGAGAAAAGCAGGGAAATTCTTGCACTAATAGTATATAATTGACGATAATACGGTTATTATGAATAAGGTTTATCAAACGGTTATAGACAAGATTCGGCGAAGTATCGGCTGGTCGGCACAAAAAACAGCCGGCGAAGGAGACGAAAATCTGTCAGGACAATCAGCCCTGAAAACCGGCGGGTTCACTTCTAACAGGCGAATCGGGCTTCTGGCGGGTTTGATTGTCGTTGTCTGTGCTGCGGTTGTTGTCACTCACTGGCCGGCATTGTCGGCCAGGGCGATGATGTTCGACGATGAGCAGTATCTCACTATGAACCCGCTGGTGCAAAATCCGAGCTGGTCATCCGCCCAGCAATTCCTCACCGAGGTGCTGGAACCGTCAACCGTAGAGGGTTACTACCAGCCGTTGACGATGATTTCACTGATGGTCGATTATGCCCTGGGCGGCCGGGACGATAATCTGATGCCGTTTCACCGCACCAGTCTTGCACTGCATGCGGCGAACACCGCACTGGTGATTGTGCTGCTTTACCTGCTGTTTGGTCAGGCGTGGGTAGCGGCGGGAGTAGGGTTGCTTTTCGGACTGCATCCTATGACGGTTGAGCCGATTCCCTGGGTTGGTGAACGCAAAACGTTGTTGGCGGCGTTCTTTGCGCTGTGGTGTCTGATTTTGTATCTGCGTTTCGTCCGTAAGAACAACCATCGGATTTACATCGTTTGTCTGGTGATGTACCTGCTGGCGCTGATGAGCAAGCCGACCAGCATAATGCTGCCGGTGCTGATGCTGGTTTTGGACTATTGGCCCCTTGGGCGGTGGAATAAGCAGGCCATTGAGGAGAAGCTGCCCTTTTTTGTGCTTGGCGGCATTTTTGCTGTTATAACGTTCGTCTCGCAAAGCCGCACGGCCATTGCGGTGGTGCCGGGCATACAGAGCGTCAATGCCATTGTGTTGACGCTCTGTCACAACATCATTTTTTATCCTTATAAGATTGTATGGCCGGCTAACCTGTCGTCGTACTACCCATACCCCGAGCCGCTGGGACTGTTAAAGCCGATGGTGCTGGCCGGCGTCGTCGGTACCTGTATATTGGCTCATTTGCTGGTAACTTCACTTCGCCGGACGCGTGGGGTGGTGGCGGGCTGGCTGTTTTTCTTTGCGGCAATTTTGCCGACTATGGGTGTGGTTAGATTTAGTATAGTTATAGCAGCGGATAAATTTGCCTACCTGCCTTCGATAGGGCTTTTGATGATAGTGGCATTATTGCTGGGCTGGTTTTGCAGAGGCGGCGGCAAGACGGCGGCGATGCGGCGGACAACGGCGGTAATAGCGGTTGTGATATTGGCCGGCGCCGAGGCAGTTGCTACGCGACGGCATCTGGCACACTGGCGCGATACGGTAGGTCTTTATAAATATATGTTGACGCTGGCGCCGGATGCGCCGCCGCTACACGCGGGGCTGGGGCTGGCACTTGGAAAAGAGGGCAGGGTTGATGAGGCGATAAGCCACTATCACCGGGCACTGCAGCTCAAACCCGACTACGTCCTTGCACATAACAACCTGGGTAATATGCTATTAGCAGAAGGCAAATTAGACGATGCGATACGTCACTATCGCCAGGTGCTGCAGTCCAGACCCGACCACCCTGAAGCACACAATAACTTAGGGTCTGTGCTGGTAAAACAGGGAAAAATCGAGGAGGCGATAAGCCACTATAAGGAGGCACTGGAATCCGAGCCCGGCTATATAACGGCCTTGAATAGTACAGCGTGGATTCTGGCTACACATCCGGACCCTAATGTGCGTGATGCCGATGAGGCGGTTAAATTTGCCGAACGTTCAGCCAAATTAACGAGATATCAAAATGCGACTATCCTTGACATACTGGCGGCGGCTTATGCAGCGGCGGACCGATTTGAGCAGGCCGTAACGACTGCACAGGCGGCACTTGAGCTGGCCACCGCCAGCCAGGACAAGGAACAAACCAGTCAAATCCGTAAGCGGCTGGAACTGTACGAACAAAAAAAACCTTATCAGGAGCTGGCCCAATAGCAGAAGGAGGTTCGTCCGTAACATCCGAGGAGTTGAAACGCAAGTAAGTTTAACGGTAGATATTTTGCGGGGGGTGTCAACTCAGCCGATATAGGTTTTGCGAGGACGGACAGGAGATGTAGCAAAAAATAAGTCTAAAATTCCCCTAAAGTTCTTGCAATCATATTCACGATTGGATACAATAAATGGTTTGTGTAAATTCTGAACTGTAGTATATTTGGGTTGTAACAGATATGATTCTAACACAAATACTGCAACCGGCGTGTGTCAAGGTCCCGCTGGAAAGCAAAGACAAAGAATCCGCCATACTGGAACTGGTGGAATTACTAAATGATAACGGATTGCTGTCAGACAAGGAGGTTGTTTTAGAGGCCGTTCTAACGCGTGAAAAGACACGCAGCACCGGCATCGGCTCGAGGATTGCGGTACCTCACGGCAAATGCAAGGCCGTCAAAGAGCTGGTTATGGCCATCGGAATCACTGACGAGCCGATTGATTTTGCAAGCGTTGACGGCAGGCCGGTAAAAATCATTATCCTGCTGGTCTCCCCATCCGACCAGACAGGCCCCCATATTCAGGCGCTGGCCCGTATAAGCCGGCTGATGCTCGACGAAGAATTCAAACAAGCACTTGAAAAGGCGACGTCACCTGAAGAGGTTTATGAGCTTCTGAACAGTAAAGAGAATGAGTAAATCATATTTCGTGGGGCGTGAAGTGCTTACATCTCGATGGGCGTATCTTTACTTCGAGGTCGGTGTCTCCCAGAGAATCAGCCGTGGCTCGTAGGGGTTAACCAGGTCGGCGTGTCTGGGCAAAACCCGCACAGCGAGCCCCTGTTGACCGGCGATTGTGGGTGAAATCGAGCCGACAAACCAGTGTTCTCCCTGCTGCTGCGAGGGCTGCTTATAATCCATTCTCACAGATGAGCCGTCTCTGATATTTCCCCAGGCATCCACGGGACCGTGATAAAGCTCAACCGAAACATCATCGGGACTGACCGAGTTGAGCCGAACCAGTGCGGTAACGGACAACCGCGAGCCGACCTTAAGCTGCGATTGCTCAAGGTTTAGCTGTTTGGTTCCTTCGCCATTGTTAACCTGTACCCGGACATCCTTAATGGCGAATTGGGGCCAGGCGGTTTTTATATTGGATTTCCAAGTTGAAAGATGCTTTGCTCTGGAGCAATCACCTGCGGTTAAGTATCGCCATTTAGCTGCAGCCGGATTATAGAACCTTCGTGTGTACTCGCCTACCATTCTATGTGTGTTGAAGCGCGGCGCTATCCACTTGATAGAATCTTTTATTCTGCTTATCCAGGCGCGGGGCAGATTGTCAGCCGAGCGGGTGTAAAACAGGGGGATAACCTCGTTTTCGAGCATCTTATAAATCGCCTGTGACTCGACCATATCCTGATAATCGGCGTCTTCGTAGCTTTCACCTGCCCCGATAGCCCAGCCGGCCTCGGGTATATAGCCCTCGCACCACCAGCCGTCCAGAGTGCTCATATTCAACGCCCCGTTAATTGCCGCCTTCATCCCGCTTGTGCCGCTCGCCTCGTTCGGTCTGCGTGGTGTATTCAGCCAGACGTCAACACCGCGGACCAGGGCCTTGGCGATGTTAATATCATAGTCCTCCAGAAATACGACCCTGCGTCTGACGTTGTACTGGTTGGCAAAATGAATAATCTGGCGTATAATTTCCTTGCCGTCGGTATCTCTCGGGTGGGCCTTGCCCGCAAAGATAATCTGAACAGGGCGCTTCGTATCGCTTAGCAGCTTCACAAGGCGATTTGGGTCTTTAAGCAGGAGACTGCCCCTTTTATAGATTGCGAATCTTCTGGCAAAGCCGATAGTTAACGCCTCGGGGTCGAGGACCTCTTCGGCCCAGTTTAATTCGGTGTGGTAAGTGCCCCGGCGCTGCATCTGGGCCTTAAGCCGATTGCGAGTGAAGGCAATCAAATGCTCTTTGCAGCGTTGGTGTGTCCGCCAAAATTCCTCATCAGGAATCTGGGCAATGTTTTTCCATATTGACTCACCGGCCGTCTCGTCGGTCCAGTTCGGCCCAATATATCTCTCATATAAATGGTTCATCTCATCCGAAAGCCATGTTTTGATGTGTACGCCGTTGGTAATTGATACTATAGGCACCTCATTGACGGGCACACCGGGCCAAAGCCCCGCCCACATCTGGCGCGATACCTCAGTATGCAATTCGCTTACACCGTTTACATAGCTGCTCAGCCGTGCCGCTAAAACCGGCATCTTGAATGACTCGTTATCATCGTCGGAAAGTATCCTGCCCAATAATAGAAATCGCTCTCTGTCTATACCGAGTTGTGGGAGAAATTCGGCAAAGTATTTGTCCATCATCTCTGCCGGAAACTCATCAAGGCCGGCCTTTACAAGCGTGTGCATCGTAAAGACATTGCCCGCTTTCATTGCTTCGGCTGCCTCATCAAAAGTCATATTGGTGGTGCTTTGCAAATGGCGAATCCTCTCTAACGTCATAAAGGCGGCGTGTCCCTCATTCATATGGCAAATGGTAGGAGTAACACCCATAGCAGTAAGGGCCCTTAACCCGCCGATGCCCAGCATAATTTCTTGGCGAATTCTCATCTCCCTGTCGCCGCCGTAGAGACTGGCGGTAATCAGGCGGTCCGTTGGTGAATTAGCGGCCAGATTGGTATCTAAAAGATACAATTTCACTGTGCCAATAGAGACGCACCATATTCGAGCGTGGACGGGTCTGCCGGGGAATTCCACGCTGATAGTCAAAGGTCGGGCGTTTTCCTGGCGAACCAGCTCGACCGGCATATTGTAAAAATCATTCTCGATATACATCTCCTGCTGCCAGCCGTCGATGTTCAGATACTGGCGGAAATAGCCCTTTTGATACATAAGGCCGATGCCCACTAACGGGATGCCGAGGTCAGAGGCGCTTTTCAAATGGTCGCCCGCCAGGATTCCCAGCCCACCGGCATAAACAGGCAGGCATTCGTGGATGCCGTACTCGGCACTGAAATAGGCAATGGTCGGCTTGGAAGACTCCGGACAGACCTTCTCAAACCACTTTGGCCCCTCAAGGTATGATTTGAGCTTTTCCACAGAGCGTTGAAGCTGGGACAAAAAGCCCTGATTTTCAGCCAGGGCCTCTAACCGCTGCTGGGACACGGTAGCCAGAAGCTTGACCGGATTATGGCCGGATGCCCGCCATAAATTGCTGTCGATGCGCTTGAACAGCTCCACAAACTCAGGCGCCCAAGACCAAAACAAATTCCTGGCGATAACCTCGAGATCCTTCAGAGAATCCGGCAGTGCCGGCAAAACCGTAAAACTGCGGACGGACGGCATTATTAGGTCTCCACAAGTCCTTTAATAGCAGACGCTAACGAATAAAAGATAGAAAGTAACCATACTTTTCGCCTTATTTAATCGACAAATCTGCTCGCCGGCTTAAGCCCAAAAAGCAAACTAAAAGCCGGTTTAAAATCCTGGTTTCGGCTAAAACTCGTCGCAGCTAAGTGTCTTAACAATAAGGCATTAGGTCGAAAATTCGATGATTCGGTAAAAAACAGGCGGAAATGAGGGTTCGATTCCCTTCGTCTCCATTTTTCTACATCCGAATTGGGGGGTGGTTGCGGGGTTTAGAATTGGGTTTGATTGGGTTTGGAATTGGGTTTGATTGGCTTTGAATTGGCTTTGAATTGGGTTTGATTGGGTTTGATTGGGTTTGAATTGGGTTTGTTTTGCATAAAATAGTTCATAGTTCGTAGTTCATAGTTCATTGTATTAACTGAACTTACGTTCATTTGAGCGTTTAAGCAAATTGGGTTTGTTTTGCATAATTGCTCGCTTTTGATTGATCGAGGTTTCTGACGAAGATGTAGACAAGCGAGAAAATCGAAATCCTAATATCGAAATACGAAACAAATTCTAAATCCTAATATCGAAATCCGAAGCAAATTCAAAAATCAAATTTTCAAATGCTCCAAACGAGGTTTAATAGGTCATTTGCCCCGCACTAAAGTGAACTAAAGGTCGTTCCCCCAATTTTGTTGGTATTTTAACATATTTTCGGGGAAAAATCAAGAAAAAAAGGGGAAATGCGGGGCATTTTTAGTTCGTAGTTCGTTGTTTGTTGTTCGTTGCACGCAAAAATGAGGGGAATTTGGAAAAATTTACTATTTTTTTCTTTTTTTGTAACCGGTCAGTTACGGGTGGGAAATGGTGGATTACGACGAATCGAAACTAAAG
>CAYONQ010000032.1:0-26074 GCA_964405375.1 uncultured Pirellulales bacterium | reverse complement strand
GAGCCCGAGTATAACAAAACCGGGAGGCTCCGGTTACATAGCTTATCTGTGGCAAGAGAAAATGAAAATCGTTCATATCATAACACGGTTGGTACTCGGCGGGGCGCAGGAAAATGCGCTGATTACCTGCAAGCTACTGGCAAGCCGCGGTCACGATGTTACACTCATCACAGGCCCGGCCATAGGCCCGGAAGGCGAATTGTTCGAGCAAACGAAGGGCCAAAGCTATAAAGTAATAACAATTAACGAGCTTGTCCGCCCAATCCATCCTCTAAACGATTTTTTAAGCTACTGCCAGATAAAACATCATTTAAAGGCCCTGCAGCCAGACATCGTCCATACCCACTCTGCTAAGGCGGGAATACTCGGCAGATTTGCCGGCTACAGATTGAAAGGAAACTGGGCGGAAAACTTACCGGCGGTGGTACATACGATACACGGTTTGGCTTTTCATCCGTATCAAAGCGAATGGCTGAATAAATTTTATATTGCTGTCGAAAGAGCCGCCGCAAAGCGGACGGATTTTCTCATCAGTGTCGCCGACGCAATGACCGAACAGGCACTTGCAGCAGGAATCGGCAAGGATGGACAGTTTGTTACCGCCTACTCGGCTATTGAAGAAGAAGACTTTTTAGCCCCAATCTCCGAGGAACGCAAAAAGGAATTTCGCTACAGGTATGAAATCTCCGAAGATGCCATTGTGCTTATCACCATAGCTCGGCTGTTTATGCTCAAGGGCCATAAATACATTATCGAATCAGCCAGACAACTCTCAAAGCAGTTTAGAAATGCAGTCTGGCTGTTCGTCGGAGATGGCAATCTGGCTGGCGAGTTCAAAAAGCAGGTTTGGGAATTAGGGCTGGCAGATAGAATCAAGTTTACCGGCCTTTCGCCGCCGAGCCAAATCCCGCTTGCTATAAAGTCATCGGATATACTTGTCCATTGCTCGTTAAGAGAGGGCCTTGCCCGGGCACTGCCGCAGGCGATGCTATGCGCCAAACCGGCGGTCTCATTCGATATCGACGGTGCAAGAGAAGTAGTTAACGAAAATACCGGCAGATTGATTGAGCCGAAAAACCTCGAGCAGTTGACCGGCGCCTGCGCCGAATTGATAGAAGATAAGGATTTAAGGGACAGGCTCGGCCGGGCAGGGCGGGAATCCGTGAAGGAAAAGTTCGCACCGGAAATTATGGTCGATACTATAGAAGCGGTTTACCAAAGGATGCACGGGCGGAATATCGAAGTGGTCAGGAGAAAAATGCCGTGAAAAGTTACAAGAAAGAACTGTGGTTTAATACGAAAAGCAGGCGGGAATTTATCAATATCACTCCGCAGGTCGAACAGTGCCTGCAAGAAAGCGGCGTTAAAGAAGGTCTGCTGCTTTGTAACACTATGCACATTACCGCCGGCATCTTTATAAACGACGACGAGCCCGGCCTGCATCAGGATTTTGAGGTCTGGCTGGAAAAACTGGCGCCGGAAAAGCCGTATTCGCAGTATCGGCATAACAGCTTCGAGGACAACGCCGACGCACATCTGAAACGCACGATTATGGGCAGAGAGGTGGTCGTAGCCGTTACCAACGGCAAACTTGACTTCGGCCCGTGGGAGCAGATTTTCTACGGCGAATTCGACGGTAAAAGAAAAAAGCGGGTGCTGGTAAAAATCATCGGCGAATAAACTTACCACTCGCAGCAGGTAATCCCCTACTCGTTCTGACTGCAAACCATATCGTTACTCAGAACTAATAATCTGCTTTATACTATACTGAGCTAAAGCGCTTCGCTGGGATTGGGTTATCTGCTCAAGCTGGGCCGGCTGGCCGATTGGCGATTGTGCGAAGCCGACAGCGGCGACGGCATCGGCAATGTCAGACAGCTTTATATTGGCAGGGTCCTGTGCGGGGAGGAAGCCGACCTTAGGTTCGGACGTCTTTACTATAATCCCGTAGTCAACCAGATGGTTTAAGATTTTCTCACAGAAATCGGCAGGTATGTTTAATTTACTGGATATGACTTCCGCTTCAACGGGGGCGTTATTTTTCTGGAAGCCGGCTGCGATTTCCCTGACGATATTAATGGCGGAAAAATCGTTGGCTATGAAATACTCCTCCCTTTTTCCGGCGGCGGCGATTTCAGCGGCGTCGAGCGTCTTTAAGTGCTGAGTGGTAAATGTCAACTGCAGCCCGAACAGAACTATGACCCAGGTGACGAAAATCCAGAAAACACTTAACGGTATTATCCCCAGAACGCCGTAAACCTTGCCGTAAGGGACGAATCTTACAACGCACACCCCGAAGCCCAACTTCACAAATGTCCAGACTAAAGCAGCTATCAACGCACCCCATATAGCCGCTTTTGCCTGAACTTTTGTATTCGGCAAAACAAAGTAAAGCAGGAAAAAGGTGACGGTTGATACGATGTAACCAAGCAAAGCTGGGGCGATATTTGACAGGATGGTCTTTTGTATCTGTCCCACAGCTGAGTATTGTGTCGTGATGTAGATACCGGCGCCGAGCAGCAACGGCCCGAGCGTTAAAAGCGCCCAATAATTGATTATCCGATGTATAAAACTTCTGCCGGTGCCCACGTGCCAGATATTGTTAAAGGCCCTTTCTATCGTTGATAGCAACCCCAGTGCGGCCCAGATAACAATTACCGTACTGACTATGGTGACTGAGCCCCTGTTTAAACCCGTAAAGAAGCTGCCGACTATCTCGTCAAGGTATTCGGTAAACATTATCTTTTCTTGGGGGTGTGCAGGGTCGGTATACTCGATGGTGGAAAGGTGAAGCTGGTCATAGACCATATTTTTTACCCTGTCCCCTACATCTTCATACGCAGGAAACAACTGGAATATCAAAAGCATCACAATTGCCAGCGGCACAATTCCGAAGATTGTGTGATACGACAGTGCCGCCGCCTGCTGGCCTGCACGGTTTTTCCTCAGCAGCCGGGCACAGTGTGACCACAGTTTAAGCTGAGTAATTGCAAAGCGGCTGAACCTGCTGACCCTTTCGGTCGGTGCCGACAGAATCTCTTTGAACATCACAATTTCCTTTCAACTATAAGACGTATCTGATGACACGGCGTCTGAAATTATTCAGACTTAAGCAATTCCTCGAGCCCTTCCAACAGCTTTTTGCCTAATTCATCTTCTAACCGGCCGTCTAATTTTTCCTTTAGCTGGTTCTGCAATTGCTGCTTTAGCTGCTCTTCAAACAATCTTCCAAGGTCAAGCTCCGGCCTGTCGATGGTGCCTTTCAGCGACAGCGTTACCCTTTCACCTGTGACCTCTTCACCGACTTTTGCCGTTTTACCCTTTAGAGTATAAGGCAAAGTAACCGTCATATTCAAGGTTCTATCCAGCCCGATGACGCCCTTAAAATTAACGGGATTGTCACCGACATTTACCTGCATATCATCATACCGGATGAAACTATTCTGCACAATGAATCTTGTGGGCTGGATGGTGATATAGTGCGCGGTTGCATCTGCGGCTACCAATGAAAGAATCTGGCTTAGCAAATCCGAGGCCTGCAATTGCAGCTGGTCTATCGAGACTGTGCCGACAAGCTCAATGTCATTTCTGCCGCCACCTGCCAATGGTATAATCAATCGCTCACAATTGAAATTCATGATGCCGCTGACATTGACGGCGTCTGCGAAAATCGGGTTCAAATATATCAGGAGCTTCTCTGTAATCCGGCTGCCGATCTTAATGTCGCTTGCTATTTGAATCGGTTCTGCTGTCTTCAGTAGTACGGGGCTTCGGTTAAAATCGGCCTGGCCGGTGAAATTTAACCGGCCGTCGTTGACCTTCGAGGAAAATGAGTCGATTTTCAGCAGGCCATCTTCGGCTTGAATCTCCGTTTCAGTTGGGCCGATTTCCCAGCCGGCATATTGAGCTTTTGCAAACCCCAACCTGGCTTTTGCCCTGAGATTAGCCAGCAGTTTCCCCATCTGACCGGCGAGGTATTGGCGGGGGAGGTTTAAGGTCAGGCGGGAGGATATTTCCGTCACCTCTGCGGTCCGGGCCTTCGTATCAATTATTTTCAAGCTGCCGTTATTGACGATAAGGTCAATTTCTTTGATTGGTAAAGCAATCAGTTCCGGCCTTTTGGTCGTTGATACCTCTTGAGCAGGGGGCTTGTACTTTTCCGGCTGGTGGGCCTTAAGATTTATATGTACCTTCGGCTGGTCGATTATCATTCTGCCGAGTGATAAACTGCCCGTAAAGATGGAGCTATAGCGGGGCTTTGTAGTGATTTGGCTTGCTCTAACAGAGGTTTGGCCGGAGGTGTCGTTAAAGCTAAAATCCGTAACCTTCAATCCTTTGAACCAGCCCATTGAAAGGGCGGTAAAATCTACCCTGCCGTCGATAGAATCGTTAATTCTGGCTAATATCGCCTGCCGCGCTCTTTGAGATGATACAAGCATCGGCAGCAGAAGGCCCGCCAGCAAAATCGAAAGAAACAGAAGCACCAATAGGAGCAGAAGTACCCTCGTGACTATTTTTCTTTTCGGTCTGTCTCTGAGGTGTTCTTTGGTTTGCATTCCTCTGTCCCCCAAAAGAAAATTAAAGTTTAGGTATTTACGCTCAGTCCTGCCAGCAGTTTGTTCGGCGGAGAAAAGCCGGTTCGGCTAATCGAGCATTATCTCGTCCGTTTTGTTTTTTATCAGCGAGTCAACCCTGTCAGCGTATTCTTTGGTAATATCATCGATTTGTTTTTTGCCGGTCTGGAGGTCATCCTCGGTGATAACTTTATCTTTCTGCTGTTTTTCGAGCTGCTTGTTCGCTTCTCTTCGTATGTTACGGATACTGACTTTTGCCTGCTCGCCGGTTTGTTTGGCCTGGGCGACAAGCTGTTTTCTTCTTTCTCCGCTAAGTGCCGGGATGTTGAGCCGAATTATTTTCCCATCTACAATCGGTGCGATGCTCAGCTCGCTGTTTTTAATCGCCTTTTCTATCTCTTTGACGGAAGCCGGGTCGAACGGCTTAATCACAATCGTATCCATCTGTGGGGTCGCCAGTGTTGCCATTTGCTTCAAAGGCGTGGGTGTGCCGTAATAATCGACCTTTATATTCTCGACCAGCCCGGTGGAGGCCCTGCCTGTCCGCAGCGTTTTTAGCTCATCGGCGAGAACTTCAAACGCCTTTGCCATCTTAGCTCTGCTGTCGGTGACTATTTCTTTAACGGACATATCCTGAACCCTTGAACCCCGTTAGAACCCCAAAGGAAAAAGTCTCTAACGGGGTGAATCAACGGATTAGCGTACCCACCGGCTCACCACAAATGGCCTTTGTTATATTGCCCTGCTTGAAAATATTCAAAACAATAATCGGGATATTGCTGTCCCGACAGAGACTTATAGCGGCGTGGTCCATTATTCTGAGGTTTTTCTTCAAGACGTCATTGAACGACAATTTCTCAAAGAGCTTGGCATCGGGACTTTTCTGGGGGTCATCGCTGTAAACGCCTTCGACCTTTGTTGCCTTTATGAGCAAATCGGCATCGAGTTCTGATGCCCTTAAAGCCGCACAGGTATCGGTTGTGAAGAAAGGATTTCCCGTTCCGCCGGCCAATATCACAACCCTTCCCTGTTCAAAGTGCCGAAGTGCCCTTCTGCGAATAAACGGCTCGCATATCGCCGCAACCTCAATGGCGCTAAGCACCCTCGTCGGCTGGCCCAGCCCCTCAAGCGTCTCCTGCAGCGCACAGGCGTTGATAATGGTCGCCAGCATTCCCATATAGTCGGCTGTATTTCTGGGTATGCCGCTGACCTGTGAAAAATTCTCGCCCCGCAGAAAATTGCCCGCCCCGACGACGACGGCGACCTGCGGACCGAGCTTGCAAATCTCCGCTATTCTTTCAGCAATCGACTTAAGCGCTGCCCCATCGATGCCAAGTGTCCCCGGCTTACAAAAACTTTCGCCTGAAAGCTTCAGCAACACCCGATTATATTTGGTATTCGACATATTGTGTTCAGATGTAATTAACCGACTTCGAATCGGACAAACCTTTTGATTTTTGCCTCGCCGCCGGTCTGTTTGGCGGCAGCAGTCAAGACCTGTGCGACGGTCTTGCTATCGTCCTTGACAAACGGCTGCTGTAAGAGACAATTCTCGGCATAGAATTTTTTCATTTTGCCTTCGATGATTTTATCTATGATGTTCGCAGGTTTATCCTTTACCTGCTCGGCGTAAATCGCCCTTTCCCTCTCGACTGTTCCGGCATCAATTCCGTCCTTATCCAACGCCAACGGCTTTATCGCGGTTATGTGCATTGCTATATCATTTGCCGTCTGATTTACCACATCCGATTTTGCCGTATCATCATCTCCGGTCTCAATCTGCACCATCGAACCGACCTTCTTATTGAAGTGAATGTATGTACTTATAAGCCCGGGCCCGTCGAGCTTGTATTTTGCGAAATCACCCACCTGGGTCTTCTCGCCGGTCTTACTGGCTGTTTCGCCTAAATAATCACTGAACTTTTTACCGCCGACAGCAGCGTCAAGGATGTTGTCGGCTCCCTCATCAGCCGAACAAGCCATTGCATACTCGGCCAGAGCTTCGGCTGCCTTTACAAAGTCATCGCTTCTCGCTACGAAATCAGTCTCACAGCAGAGCGTTGACATCGCAGCAACCCTGCCGTCGGCGCTTGTTTTGCTGACAACTATACCCTCGGATGTTTCTCTTTCGGCACGCTTTGCCAATGTGGCAAGACCTTTCTTTCTCAGTATGTCCATAGCCCGCTCGATATCAGCGTCGGCTTCGGCGAGTGCCTTTTTGCAGTCCATCATCCCCTGTCCGCTGATTTTTCGCAGTTTCATCACCATTGAAGCTGAAATCTCTGTCATCTTAAAGACTCCTGTTTCGTATCTGGTATTTTGTGAAGTGTATTGCGTCTCAATCTTTCGGTTCTACTTGCTGGGTTTCATCTTCTTGCGAATCTGATTCTACGGTCTCCGCCGGTTCTGGTTGTTGAATTTCGCCTTCTTGTGAAGCTGGCCCCGCAGTGCTTGCCGACTCCGCCACGACTGACTCTGCGGTCTTTGTGGGTCGGGCCTTCGCATCCGATACAGCCGCGGATTGCTTTTCTTGGCTCGCTTGAGCCAAAGCAGGTCTTCTTGGGCGGACCCGTTTCGGCCGCGTTTTTGGTTCCTGACGAGCTGTGACCATCGTCTTGCCGACCGCTACCGCATCGGCCAAGTCGTTAAGTATCAGGTCAATCGCCCTGATGGAATCGTCATTTACAGGAATTGCCACATCCACGGTGTCGGGGTCAGAATCCGTATCGATAAGTCCTACCGTACTAATCCCCAGCTTCCTGGCCTCGCGCAAAGCAAGATATTCCTTCTTCGCATCAACCACCACCACCGCACCCGGCAGCCGGGACATCTTGCGAACGCCGTCCAGATTGGCCTTTATCTTTCGCATCTCGCGTTTCAGTCTCGATGCCTGCTTCTTGCTCTCGCTGGAAAGCGTTCCATCTTCCTGCATTGCCTCCAACTGCTCCAGTCTCTGCAGGCGAGAGCGTATGGTTCTAAAGTTTGTAAGCATCCCACCAAGCCAGCGGCCGCTGGCATAGTGCATACCACACTTGTCTGCGGCGGCTTCAACGGCCTTCTGGGCCTGCCGTTTTGTGCCTACGAAGATAACATCTTTTCCCGAAGATACTATCTCCGCAAGAAGCCTCTTGGCGATGAGCAGCCCCATCAGGGTTTTCTTAATATCGATAATATGGATTTTACCCCGCTTTGCGAAAATAAATGGGGCCATTTTGGGATTCCATCGGCTCACACCGTGCCCGAAATGTGCCCCTGCGTTAATCAGTTCACGAGCCATCTCTTTAGCCACAGAAAACCTCCAAAAATAGTTACATCTTTTACTCTACTTGATTTTGCTATCTGTGCCGGCTGTACCCAGCATTCCTGTCGCCAGCACAATAGCCAAAAATATGGGGCAGACCAAGAACAATCTTTTCATTTGCCCGCTACTTGAATCCATAATGCAACTGATTTCACTAAACCCTTTATAAAACCACCTGCTGCACACAGGTGACTAAACCAAGAAGGTTAAGGTAGAACACGCAATATGTCAAGAATTTTTGCTAAATATGTGGGATGGGCGGCGAACGTCATTATTCCACCAGATGGACAAGATGTATGCCCAGGGTTGTTAGCATAAGATGAGAAAGATAAAAGCGCTGGGTGCGGATTATATATCCGGAGAAGAAATGTCCCTAAGGGCGGTACTATCTACGCTATTATCCCTAATTTTAAGATTTTTGCCCTGTTAGAGGTCTTTTCCTTTTGGTTTCCAGCAACTTTTACTACCGCAGATAAATAATCATACCGGCCAATATCAAGATAGCCAGCACACATACGCCTATCGCAATCATAAATATCCATATAAAGCGTTTGTTTTGCCTGGTCCAAAGATATTTAAGGTATCTGTCGCTGGTGGCAAAGGTCTTACTCATCTGCAGGATACTGTCGGTCTGGCCGATGGTGCTCTTGTCCAATTTGTCCAACGTTTCGTTAAACTTGTTAAAGCTTTCAGCCATCTGCACATCGGTATCGGCTGCGGCGGCGAGTTGATGGTTGATATCGGTCAGGCAATCGCTTTGTTTGGCGGTCTCAGCCGGAATCTTTTCAACGGCATCCATAAACTGCTGGTCCTTGATGGCGGTCGCTTTCAATTGCTCGAACAGCCGTTCCGTTAACTGTTTTTGATTTTCCACGATAGCGGGAAAGCCCTCCAGCAATTCAGGCAATTTATCCATCCGGCTCATCAAGTCTTCATTCTGGGTGATTTGACGATTTAAATGCTCGTTGATACCCTCGAGCTGCTCGATGAGCCGGTTGAAGCCATCCTGCAGTTTCTCAAGCGATTCGGCCTTACTCTTCGGCTGAATTGCCTTGACCACAACCTGGTCATTGGGGGTCTGTCCTTCGGCGATAGAAGGTTCCGCCGACTCGGTCTTCCGGTCGATTAGCCCTTCATCGTTTAGCTGCGGCTGATAGTCCGCCGATACAGACGGCTTGTGAGCCCGCAGCCAGCTGCTTGTTTTCGACCTCGTTTTCAACCAAATGTCTTTTAAAGTCATTTCAAAGACCCTCTCATTAACCACAGGTAAACATTAGAAGGTTTTTCCGCTGCAAATTCAAGTTATTTTTGTTAGCATTACCGCACGTAAATCCCGGCATAAAAGGAAAGGCGAGCAAATGAAACTAATCACATATTCGAGAAACCAATCGACCTCCTGCGGGATATTAACCGATAAGGGGCTGATTGACATTCCATCGGTCTGGTCTGGCCCGAATCCACCCCGCAGTATAAAAGAAATCCTCCGGCGAGGCCAATCCTGCCTTGAAAAACTGGCTGAGCCGGCTCAGTCAACCGACATCCTGACGCCGTTAGAGCAGGTCAAGCTGCTTGCGCCTATACCTCGACCGGGCAAGGTAATCGCACTTGCGGGAAACTACAGCGAACATATAAAAGAGGCGGGTCTTGCGCTTGGGCTTTCGGATTCGCCGCGCAAAACGACCGTGCCGAGGCCGTTTCTTATGCCGGCGACGGTGGTAATCGGTCCGAATGAAGAGATACCGTGGCCCTGCTACAGCGAGCAAATCGATTACGAGATTGAGCTTGGGGTGATAATCGGCAAAGAGGCAAAATGTATTGAGCCGGATGGCGCCCTCGATTACGTGGCCGGCTACACAATCTGCAACGATGTATCCGCCCGCAGTGTAACCTTTAAAGAAGGCAGAAACAGCCGGCCCTGGGACGAATTCTACGACTGGCTGAACGGCAAATGGGCGGATGGTTTTCTGCCGATGGGGCCTTGCCTGCTAACGGCGGATGAAATTGACGACGTGCAGAATCTGGATATGGAGCTTAAGGTTAATGGCGAAGTTCGCCAGAAGGCCAACACCGGCCAGATGATTTACCCGGTGGCTGATATTGTGTCGTTCTTAAGCCATATAATGACGGTCGAGCCGGGCGATATTATAGCCACCGGCACACCGGCAGGCGTGGCGATGGCCACCGGAGAATTTCTACAGCCCGGTGATGCTATCGAATGCAGAATTGAAAATTTAGGCACACTAACAAGTCGGCTTGGCCAACGCTCTAAAAAATTCTATGAGCCGCTAAAGTAAAATCGAAGTGCAAAATTCAAAAACGATTTGTCATAGAAAGCAGAGAGGGATTTGGCGTTGACAAAGGTCTGCTGATTGACAATAATCGGTAACAAATTAAGCCGAAGTGGCGGAACCGGCAGACGCGCGGGACTCAAAATCCCGTCCTGGCAACAGGGTGAGGGTTCGACTCCCTCCTTCGGCAGTTATTCGTCATGCGTATTGCGTATATCGTATTTCGTTTAACGTTGCCATTGTACGCAAGCAGAACCCCGACCTATGTGATGGGGTTATTTTGTGATGAAGGGTGACAGTTCTCGGAGCTTGTTGACGATTTGGGGCATTTTTTCGATTGTGTAATCGACTTCTTCCTCGGTGTTGTACCTGCTTAAGCTGAATCGGATTGAGCCGTGGGCGGCGGTGAAGGGTATGCCCATCGCCCGTAATACGTGGCTGGGCTCTAACGAGCCGGATGTGCAGGCAGAGCCGCTGGAGGCGCAGACGCCGAACTTATCGAGCATAAGCAGAATCGCCTCGCCCTCGATATACTCGAAGCTGATATTGGTGGTGTTCGGCAGGCGATTTTCTTTATCGCCGTTGAGCATAGCGCCCGGACAGCTTTCCAATATGGCGTTCTCAAGTTTATCGCGCAGGTATCTAACCTTATTGTTTTCTTCTTCGAGGTTCTTCGCCGCCAGCTCGCAGGCCTTTCCGAGGGCGACAATTCCCGGTACATTTTCTGTGCCGGCCCTGCGGCCTGCTTCCTGATGGCCGCCTAACATAAAGGGGCTTAATCGCGTGCCCTTCCTGACATATAAAACGCCTACGCCTTTCGGTGCGTGCAGCTTGTGGCCTGAAAGACTTAGCAAATCAATCCTGCTTTTCGACAGGTCCAGGGCAATTTTGCCGACTGTCTGCACTGCGTCGGTGTGGAAAAGCGCCCCTTTTTCGGCAACCATCCGGGCTATCTTTTCAATCGGGAAGACTACGCCGGTCTCATTATTTGCGTACATTATCGTAACCAGCGCCGTCTCATCATCGATTTGCTCTTCCAACTCCGCCAAATCGAGTCGGCCCTGTTTGTCAACGGCCATTTCCACAACGCTGTAACCGTGATTTTCCAGCTCGCGGCAGACGGCTAATACGGCGGGGTGTTCCACTCTGGTGGTTATGATTTTACGCCTGTCCGGCTGTGCAGCCAGCGTGCCTCTGATAGCGGCGTTGTCGCTTTCGGTTCCGCAGCTTGTAAATATGATTTCACTTGGGTCGCAACCAAGCAGTTCAGCTACCTGCTGGCGGGCCTTGCGGATTTTGCGGCCGATTTGTCCGCCGAAGGTGTGCATACTTGAAGGATTGCCGTAAAGCTCGCAGAATAATGGCTTCATCTCTTCGAGCACCTCTTCAGCCACCTTTGTCGTGGCATTGTTGTCAAAATATATCGTTTTCATTCTTTACTTTCTGTGATTATGCGGCTGTGCTGCCGATTCTTTGTCTTCCTCTACAAAAAGGTCGTCAGCAACAAATTCTCTCAGCTTGGCCTCGACCACATCCCTCATAGTGAACTCAGCCATTTTGCACTGGGCACACATACCTCTAAACGCAACGATTACTTTATTTCCCTCGACGTCAATCAGCTCGATATCGCCGCCGTCCGCCCGCAGCGCCGGTCTTATCTGCTCATTTATCGTCTGCTGAACCAACTGTATCTTTCGGATATTGGTCAGCTTGCCGGCCTTGCGTGGCACTGCTGGGGCTATGGCTTTTACCTTGTCGCCCTGTAAACGTTCGATTATCTTTTCGATTTCACCTTTGCAGCCGCCGCAGCCGCCGCCGGCCTTGCAGTAGTTTGTTACATCCTCGACCGTTGTGAGGTCGTTGTCCCGTATTACCCTTTCAATTTCGTTTTCGGTTACGCCGAAACAGGTGCAGACAACTTTGCCCTCAAGCTCGTGTTTTTTCCTTCCGCCGGTTCGGTAATTTTCAATAGCCGCTTCGAGGGCTTCCCTGCCCATAACCGAGCAGTGCATCTTTTGCTCGGGCAGTCCGCCGAGATAATCGGCAATATCTTTATTGGTTACTTTTGCGGCCTGGTCAATAGTCATTCCTTTTATCATTTCCGTCAGTACGGACGACGTTGCTATTGCGCTTGCACAGCCGAAGGTCTTAAACTTGGCGTCGGCGATTTTGCCGTTTTCATCGAGTTTGAAGGTCAGCTTCAGGGCGTCGCCGCAGGCCAGAGAGCCGACCTCGCCTATGCCGTCAGCATTCTCGATTTCACCGACGTTTCGCGGGTTGAAAAAATGGTCTTTAACCTTATCCGTGTATTCCCACATAATTTCGTATCTCGTCTTTCCTTTTTACTTTTGACTTTTTTTAAGTGCCTGGTCGAAGTCGGCTATTATATCGTCGATGTGCTCTGTTCCGACCGAGACACGAATATAATCGGCCGTTACACCTGCTGCAAGCTGTTCTTCTTCACTCAACTGCTGATGTGTCGTGCTGGCCGGGTGAATTACCAGTGTTTTGCTGTCCCCGATATTGGCAAGATGGCTGGCTAATTTAACATTGTTGATAAATTTGACGCCGGCATCTTTGCCACCCTTGATTCCGAAGCCCAAAATCCCACCTGCACCTTTGGGCAGATACTTCTTCGCCAGTGTGTAATCCGGATGTGATTTGAGACCCGGATAATTGACCCAATTAACCGCATCTTGCTTTTCCAGCCATTGTGCAAGCCCTAATGCATTTTCACTATGTCTGGGCATACGCAGATGCAACGTCTCAAGACCCTGTAAAAACAAAAACGCATTAAACGGCGACATACAGCCGCCCATATTCCGCAAAAGCTGTGTCCTTGCCTTAATTATGTAGGCCAATTCACCGAAGCTCTCGACATATTTAATACCGTGGTAGCTCGGGTCCGGCTCGGTTAGTTCGGGGTATCGGCCGTTCGTCCAGTCGAATTTGCCGGAGTCAACGATAGCACCGCCGATGCTTGTGCCGTGTCCGCCGATGAACTTTGTGCAGCTATGAACGATGATGTCGATACCATATTCAATCGGCCTGAACAGTATGGGCGTTGTAACAGTGTTGTCGCAGATTACGGGCATATTATTTTTATGGGCGATATCAGCTATTTTTTCGTATTCCAAAATATCGTTTTTGGGATTGCCGATTGTTTCTATGTAAATCAGCCGGGTATTTCCCTTGATTGCTCCGGCGAAATTCTCCGGCTTTGCCGGGTCAACGAAACTTACCTCGATACCCAGCTTGGGAAGTGTCTGACTAAACAGCGTAACCGTCCCGCCGTACAGTGAGCTTGAAGAGACAATATGCTGACCTGACTTACAGATATTGAGAATGCCGGCTGTAATTGCCGCCATTCCGGAGCTAAAGCAAAGCCCGCCTACCCCGCCTTCCAGTGCGGCCAGTCGTCTCTCCAATACATCCGTCGTGGGATTCATCAGCCGGGTATAGATATTGCCAAACTCTTTCAGCGCAAACAGGTTCGCTGCATGCTCGGTATCCTTAAAGCAATAGCTGGTGGTCTGATAGACAGGTACTGTCCGGCTGCCCGTGGTGGGGTCGGCCTTTTGGCCTGCGTGCAGTGCCAGCGTCTCCAAATGGTATTTTGGCTCCTTGTCCATCTCTTAGAATTATTCTTCAATCCTCAGGTAAAATCTCTACCATTCTATCAAGCGACTTCTTGGCCTTTGTTCTTATCTGTTCCGGCAGGGCAATTTTGTATTGCATATCTTCCAATGACCATAGTATTTTTTCCAAAGTAATCTTTTTCATATTAGGACAGATTGCCCTGTCACTGGCAGCGATAAATTCAGCATTGGGATTCTGCTTTCTCAGGGCGTGAATCATTGCCGTCTCGGTAGCTATTATAAATTGTTTCGCCGTGCTTTTCTCCACGTAGCGGAGCATCTGGCCGGTACTAACTACCTGGTCGGCGAGCCCTTTGACCGGCTCGGTGCACTCCGGATGTGCCATCACAATCGCATCCGGATACCTTGCTTTTGTGTTTTCAATGTCTTCTTCGGTTATCGCCA
The DNA here is from genome assembly GCA_964405375.1 of uncultured Pirellulales bacterium. Taxonomy (GTDB): domain Bacteria; phylum Planctomycetota; class Phycisphaerae; order Sedimentisphaerales; family Anaerobacaceae; genus CAYONQ01. The sequence goes on along the minus strand of CAYONQ010000032.1, from coordinate 11,868 downwards.
CGTGAACGGCGCAATAGCCGGGCCAGAGTATGAGTTCCCTGTCGGTTCTTTCGACAACGAATCGGCCGAGATGCTGGTCGGGCACAAAGATAATCCGTTTGTCCTTCGGCAAAGACTGCACTACTTCAACGGCGTTAGCGCTGGTACAGCAATAATCGCTCTCGGCCTTTATTTCTGCGGAACTATTCACATAGCAGACCACGAGCGCATCAGGATGCTGCTTTTTTAACGTTGCTAATTGCTGCGGGGTTATCATATCAGCCAAAGGGCAGCCCGCATGTTTGTCCGGCAGCAGGACGGTCTTTTGCGGCGAAAGGACGGCGGCGGTCTCAGCCATAAAACGCACGCCGCAGAATACAACCACCTCTGCGTCGGTTTCCGATGCCTTTATGCTAAGTCCCAAAGAGTCACCGGTGAAATCGGCCAAATCCTGTATCTCGCCGGGCTGATAATTGTGCGCAAGTATTACCGCCCTTCGCTGCTGCTTTAACTTCCCTATTTTTTCAATTAGCCGCTCGTCCATTTTTAGTCCACGCATCCTCACTACTCATTTACTTTTGTGTTCCGTATAAACCAAATCGGGATTTGCCGTGGTAACGGTAACACCGGTCGGCACGGATTGTTTTATCCAGACATTACCGCCGATTATCGTGCCTTTCCCGATGACTACATTGCCTAATATCGTCGCCTCAGCATATATTGTTACATTGTCCTCTATCGTCGGGTGTCTTTTTCCGCCCTTTATTATCTTACCTCTTTCGTCCTTCGGGAAGCTCAGTGCCCCGAGCGTAGCGCCCTGATAAATCTTCACGTTATCGCCTATAACCGTAGTTTCACCTATTACAACACCGGTGCCGTGGTCGATAAAGAAGTTTTTGCCTATTTTTGCGCCGGGATGTATGTCGATACCGGTTTTTGCGTGCGCATATTCGGTCATTATCCGCGGGATTAACGGCACATCTTTCAGATACAATTCGTGGGCGATGCGATAGGTTGCAATCGCCGTGATGCAGGGATAGCTTACCACGATTTCCTCGTATGACTTTGCAGCGGGGTCTCCGTCAAAGGCGGCTGCGACGTCGCCTTTCAGCATCTCTCTTATCTTCGGCAGCTGAGTCAATAAATGTTGCGTGGCCTCTTCGGCTAACCTTCGGCAATCGCCCGTGTCACACTTCTCCATTCTGCAGCGGTACTTAAAGGCACGCTCTATCTGTTCGGTAAGCTCCTTTGTGACCCGGCATAGAATATCGCCAACTATAAAATTGATATTCGATTTCGTAACCGTTCTCTTGCCGGTATAGCCGGGAAAAAGCAATTCGCCGAATAAATCGAGAATCTCCAGAATTTTGTTTCGCACCGGCAGATCGGATGTGTCGATAAAATTTATGCCGGAATCACCCTGGTAGGTGCGGGTAATCTCGTCAACCATGTTTTTTATTGTCTCATTGGTTAGTTTATCGTTTTGCATTATCAGGCCCTCTCATAAGCCATTGATTATCAATCACCAATGCTATCCGCTTTTATTGCGATTGGTCGAACATTTCGGTCGAGATGTATCTTTCTCCGGTATCTGGTAGAATCACCACTATCGTTTTGCCCTGGTTTTCTGCTCGCTGGGAAATCTGTATCGCCGCCCACATCGCAGCACCCGAGCTTACACCGACCAGTATTCCCTCTTTCGCCGCTAATTGCCGGGCGGTCTCCACCGCATCGTCATTTGAGACCTGTACAATCTCATCGATTATCTCAACATTGAGAACTTTCGGCACAAAGCCGGCTCCTATGCCCTGTATTTTATGTGGGCCTGGTTTTCCGCCCGAAAGAACCGCTGAGCCCTTCGGCTCTACAGCCACTACCTTCAGGTTCTTATTGTGTTGTTTTAGCACCTCGCCGCAGCCGGTTAATGTCCCACCCGTTCCGACACCTGTAACAAAAATGTCAACGTTGCCGTCGCTATCGGCCCATATCTCCGTTGCTGTGGTCTCCCTGTGAATCTGTGGATTTGCGGGATTGTTAAACTGCTGAGGCATAAAGGCATTGGGAATCTCGGCCACAAGCTGCTCGGCCTTTTTTATGGCTCCCGCCATACCGTCTTCAGCCGGTGTCAGCACAATCTCGGCACCAAACAATCGTAACAGCTTTCTTCTCTCGATGCTCATCGATTCGGGCATAGTCAGTATCAACTTATAACCCTTTGCAGCGCAGATGCAGGCAAGGCCTATTCCGGTGTTGCCGCTGGTCGGCTCGACTATGACGGTGTCCTGCTTTATCAGTTCCTTCTCCTGGGCCGCCTCTATCATTGATAATGCGATTCTGTCTTTTACGCTGCCGCAGGGATTAAACGATTCGAGCTTGGCAAGAATAGTTACCTTACCGCTGCCCAACTTATTAATCTGCACCAGCGGCGTAAAGCCCACCGCAGCCGTTATGTCCTCGAATATAGCACTCATAATCCTTCCCCTTATCTATTCATATCTGATAGTCTATGGTTTTTCCGTCTTTTGTCCTGTCAAGTAAATCCTGCAACGTTACCGCCTGCAGGACAGTTTCTATTGCCTCCTGCACCTGTGCCCAGAGTCCTCTGGCTACACAGTCAGCGGCCCGCGCACAGTAATTCTCGCTCTCAACACATTCAACAATAGTTACAGGTCCCTCTAAGCAATTAAAAACATCGTTAAGTTTAATCTGATTTGGCGGCTTAGCAAGGATATAACCGCCTTTGGAGCCCCTGACACTTCTGACAAATCCCGCCGATTTGAGTATGGCCATTAACTGTTCGAGATACTTGACGGATATGTCCTGGTGGCCGGCAATGATTTTAAGCTGCAAAAGTCCTTTACCGTGATTCTCAGCCAGCTCCAATATGGCCCTTATTCCGTATCTGGTCCGGGTCGAAAGTTTCATAGCCCATATCCTATCATTCCTACTATATTAGTAGTATATTACGCCAAATGTCAACCTTTGTTGGCAAAAAAACCGAAAAATTGGCAAAACTTGAGATTTTTGCAAAATTTGGTATTATTCCCGCTTATGGGAAAACTCGGGGGCCTGCATCCTGTGCAACTATGTCTTTCTTGCGTCATCACCGCATATCTATTAGTGAGGAGACCATCAATTTACTTGACAGTTCGACCGGACAACCTTAGAATTACAGCATTGAAACTGCAGCTATCAAAGGGGATGTTACGGATGGCAAAGGGTCCCACGAAAAAGGTGGCGTTTATCTCATCTTTCCCGCCGAGAAGATGTGGAATCGCAACCTTCACGGCTGACCTTATTAAAAATACCGCATTGGCGGCGAAGGGCGACTTTGAGCCGTTGGTGGTTGCAATACGCTCGGAACAGCAGAAGTACGACGACCCCGTAAAGTTTGAAATCCGCCAGAATGTAAAAAGCGACTATATTAGCGCTGCTGATTACATCAATTTCAGCCATATTGAGCTGGTTTCTGTCCAGCATGAGTTTGGCCTGTTCGGTGGCGAGGCCGGGTCGTATCTGAGTCTGTTGCTCAATAGATTAAAGTCGCCGGTGATAACAACTCTCCATACGGTGCTTGATGAACCAAATCCCGCTTACCTCAAGTCGTTAGTGGATGTCTGCAACGCCTCTTACCAGGTAATAACGATGAACGAACGCGGCGTCGGTATGCTGGCTGATATTTATGGCATAGCCGGCAAAAAGGTCCAATTGATTGCTCACGGGATACCGGATATGCCCTTCGTTGACAGCAACTACTACAAGCATAAATTCGGTATGGATGGTCGAAGGACGATTTTGACGTTCGGGCTGCTTAATAAGAATAAGGGTATAGAGGTTATGCTCAAGGCCATGTCGGCTATAATCGAGGCCGAGCCGTCCGTTTTGTACGTGGTTCTGGGAATGACACATCCATCGGTATTAAAGCATGATGGTGAATCTTACCGCTTCAGCTTGCAGCGATTGGTAAAAGAGCTGGGCCTGCAGGAGCATGTGATATTTATTAACAGGTTTATCAACGATGAAGAGCTTCATAACTTTTTATGTGCGGCTGATATTTACGCTACTCCGTATCTAAACAGGGCGCAATTGACCAGCGGCACGCTATCGTTCGCAGTCGGCACAGGTAAGGCAGTTGTCTCCACGCCTTACTGGGCGGCGATGGAGCTGCTGGCCGACGGACGGGGCAAGCTGGTGCCATTTAACGATTCCGAAAAAATGGCCGAGGCGATAGTGGAAATACTTCAGGATGATTCGCTGTTCTATTCGTTGCGAAGAAAGGCATACGACTATGGCAGGTCAAGGACCTGGCCCAAAATCGGTCAGGCCTATTGGAAACTATTCGGTGCGAAACGACTGCCCGTCCGAATCACCGCCAGAATTGTGCCGACGATGGCCAAGACAATATCAAGTATTGAGGTGCCTGAGCCGTCGCTCGACCACCTGAAACGGCTAACCGATGATACAGGGCTGTATCAGCACGCCAAATTCACGGTCCCGAACCGCGAATACGGCTACTGCGCGGACGACAATGCCAGGGCCGTAATCGTAATGACCAGGTATTATGCCCAGTACCATGAGCCGGAGGCGCTGCGGCTTTTCGATACATATCTGTCCTTTGTCCTGCATTCACAAAACAGCAACGGCTTAATTAGAAATTTTATGAATTTCGACAGAAGCTGGCTTAGGAAAGAGCCGACCAATGACGCTCTCGGCAGGGTATTGTGGGCGCTGGGGACGGTTATGGCAACGCCGCCGGCGCCGGCGTATTTATCGGTTATCAAAAACTCCTTTGACAGGTCCGTAAAACACGTAGAAAGGCAGTACCCGAGGGGTATGGCGTACTCGATACTCGGTATGAGCGATTACCTCAAGCAGTTCCCAGGGGCCAGTGACATCAAGCGGCAACTGGAAATAGCCGCAGACGAGCTGATGGCCCAGTACAAGGAAAATAGTTTTCCGGATTGGCAGTGGTTCGAGGATGCGCTGACCTGTGATAATGCGATTTTGCCGTATGCTATGTTTATCGCCGGGTTGACCTTTGAAAACGAAAAATACATAGAAGTGGCAGAAAAAACCTGTGAATTCCTGCTGGCAAACACCTTTAACGGCGACCATTTCAGCTTCGTCGGCTGTAACGGATGGTACGAACGCGGCAAAACAAGGGCCGCATTTGACCAGCAGCCGATAGAGGTTGCAAGCACGGTTATGATGCTAAGGGCCGCTTATGATGCCACGGAGGACAGCAGATTCCTGACCCTGCAAAGAAAGGCCTTTGACTGGTTCCTCGGTGAAAACGATTTGCACATCCCGCTCTACGACTTCAGGACGAAGGGGTGTTGCGACGGCCTGATGGCCGGCGGCGTTAATCTCAATCAGGGTGCGGAAAGCACAATCAGCTTTCTGCTGAGCCAGTTGGCTATAGTCGAAAGTTATGTCATACTTGACAAAATCGCCGGAATTGCAAACGCATCGCGGGGACAGAAAACTGAAGAACCGGCACCGATAAAAGCCATATCCGCCAAGACCAAAACAAAAATAGAGCAAGTCGAGAAGCTCACATAGAGGCCGTCGTTTCCCCAACCAGCGAAAGCATCACAACGATTAAAGCAGCTATCAAAAACATCTTTTTAATCATTTTCTCAAGTGCCTTCTTATTGACGATAAGCCCAAGCAGCAGTAGTATTTGAATATAGTTATGAGAATATGCAGATTTCCGGTCAGCTCATAATAGATTTAGAGAACGATTAAAAATGAAAGTCGCCAGCTTCAACGTCAATTCCTTACGTGCTCGCCTGCCTATAGTGCTGCCGTGGCTGGCAGAGAATAAGCCGGATGTTTTGTGCGTTCAGGAAACCAAGGTGCAGGACGTGGATTTTCCAGCGGAGGCGTTTGACAAAGCCGGATACAACTACGTTTTCAAAGGCCAAAAGAGCTATAACGGCGTGGCGATTTTTAGCAGAGGTAAAATCACGAATGTAAAATTCGGTTTTGACAGTGAGCCCAAAGATGCTGCTCGGCTGGTCAAGGCGGAAATCAACGGCATTGCGATTGTCAACACTTATATCCCTCAAGGGTATTTGCCTGAGTCTGAGAAGTTCGAATACAAGCTGAAGTGGTTTAATCGGCTGCTAAGATTTTTCAAAAAGAATTTTAAGCCGACCGAGCCCGTCCTATGGACAGGCGACTTCAATGTAGCGCCGGAACCGATAGATGTGTATGACCCCGAACGGCTACTGGGCCACGTTTGTTTCCACCCGGAAGCCCGCAAGGCGTTGAAAGGGGTTTTACAGTGGGGTTTTACCGATGTATTTAGAATGCACTGCAGCAAAGCCGGCCAATATACGTTCTGGGACTATAGAGAGAGGGGCTCGGTCAAACGTAATCTCGGCTGGCGGTTGGACCACATTATGGCGACCAAGCCATTAGCGGAAAAATGCACCGGCTGCTACATAGATAAAAGGCCCCGGCTCGCAGAAAAACCCAGCGACCACACACCTATTGTAGCTGAGTTCGATTGGTGAAGAAAACCAGCCGACTACATTCAGGGAATATAGATAAATAGATGGGAGCGTCGGTCGCTCTCGCCGAGGTATATAGTACCATCTATACCTGTGGTCATACTGTCGAACTGGTAGCCGCGCCACAGGTAATAGGGGCTTCTGTCTACAGCTAAAATCTTCAAATCTTCAAATCCGCCGGTTTGAGGGTCATAACAGTAAAGTTTGCAGGGTCTTGAGGTCAGGCGCTCGCCTGCTATCAAATAGACTTTGCCGTCTTTCGCTACTGTAAGGCACCTTAAACGGCGCGATTCTCGCAGCCTTCCCAGGTTAATAACTTCCATTGCCTCAGGGTCGAAGGAGAACAGATAGCCGTCTGACGAGCCGCCGTAAATCAATCCCGAATCGTCTTTCGCAAAATACTCAACTACCGCGTAATCGGTATGACCGTGAGCGGGGTAACTATCACCCGGGATTTTCAGGCCTGTAGAAACTATCTTTCCTGACTCGGGACAGTAATACACAAGCACTCCTCTACCAGCAGATGTATAAGCCCTGCCGGAATCGTCACATATAATAGCCCGCGGCAGAGACCGCCAGTGTCTTTCGGGGCCGTGAAAGGTAATCTCTTTTTGGATTGGGCCAATGTCTTTGAACTTTTTACTGCCAATATCATAAATGAAAAAATGACCGTCCGGATAGGTCAGCCCGTAGATAACATCGCCTTTCGGACTGATAGTAAGAGTGTATATTGAATTGCCAGCTACCGGTATTCCTAAATCCTCTGTTTCACAGTCCATATCGGACAGCTTCACCTCACGGTTGCTTTCTTTGGGGTTATAGCGGTATAAGTGCCCGCCGGGATAATCCTTAAAGTGATTTTTGATGTCGTTCCAAAGTATTAAATCTATATACTGATACCCCATAATGCCTTTAAGCTGCTTCCATTCATAGCGGATATGGTCACCATAAGAGGGGAAACGGATGTCAACCTTGTCCCAGTCAATCAAATCTTCGGTCGGGTTGCTTGGGTGGCCCGGTTCCCACTGGTGCATCTCAAATTCCTCTAATATGCTCTTGCCCGTACCGATATAAATGTAACCGTTTTTGTCTTCGACAACGGCGTGATGTATGCCGCCCTGGCCTTTTATTTTGCCTAAGTGTCTTACTTTATTAATCACAGGGTCAAAAATGAAAAAATATGCATCTTCACCCTCGCAAATACCGCTGGTGCCGCCGTATATTTTGCCGTCGCTGGCGGTGATAAGAGAAGTAATGGCGCTGCTATTGGCGGGAATCTCATTTATTAAAGGATACCCGAGGTTACGAAGGTCGGTGCGGTGGGAATGCTTAATCTTTTTTACATTTTTTCCCGCCCCGTTGGCGAAAACCGCCGTCTCTATTGCCAAAAGACACAAAACGGCAATAATAGTTATCGTAAGTGCCCTTCTTTTACAACTGGTCATTATCAAATCCTCCCGGAATATGTCCGTCAACTCATCAATTATCCTTGGGTTTATACATTATCAATCGTAAAGCAATCGGAGCGTTCTCCGTTCTTGTATGGCGGGTTGCGTTTTTAGGGTCTTTCATTTCAATCTGTCCGCAGAGATAGACTGTGCCGTCCGGCCCGACAGAGCCGCCTTCGCAGCCGAAGACCCTGCGTCCATCGGTAGTCCGCATAACTCCCAAATCCGTTCGCTTATGGGTTTTTAAATCATATACTAACAGGTAGTGAGGTGCATCGCTGCCAAAGGTCTCGATATAACGCTCTATGGCGTACTTGCGCGCCGACGGGGCAAAGTATATTTTTCTTCTCTTGCTGTCGAGCGAAAGCGTCAGGGTCGAATAGGGCACGTTCTTGCTGCCGCGGAATTTAGGGTCACACAATTTTGTCAGCTCGGTTATTTTCCCTTCCGGTCCGTCGTGGGGGTCGTACTTAAACAGTATAGAGCCGCTTCCGCCGGTAACTCCGTACGCGACCTTATCTACCGGGTCCCATACTATCTTACGCCATTCATGCGTGCGGTCTATCGCCGGGTTAGTCAGTCGGCTGGGATAATACGTAGGGTCGTAAGGCATACGAATCGACAGGTCATAAACCTTCTCTGTTTCCGCATCGTATTTCCAGATTCTGGCGATCGGGAAGCTGCCGTAAACGTTTCCTTCGTCATCGCGGAAGATACTGCGACAAATATCCCGATTATTGACCCTGCCCAGAACCTTTGTTGTTTTATTTTTAATATCACCTCGGTAGAGATACCCTGTAAACCCGATTCCAAAAAGATGCATTCTTTTTGTGTCGATAGCCAGGGGATACGGCCCATCTCCCCAGGCAACAAGGCCGAGGTCTTCCATTTTGTCTTTGTGCGGGTCGTATTTCAGCCAGTGGCCTCCGCGCCAGCTTGCGAAATCCACGTTGGCAGGCCCGGAGCCGTTATTTAAGGTAACAAAATAGATATTGCCGTCATCATCTTCGACCGGCTGACAGTGAATCTTGCTGGAGGGTCTTATTCCCTGGCCTCTTTCGCCCAGGAGGTCGGCCACGTCGGATATCATTCTGTGGGAGCGGTCTTTCGGGTCGTAAAGGTAAATGTGTGCGCTTCCGCCTTCGGTAATCAGCGCCGAATAGACCTTGCCGTCCTTGGCAGCATACAGTCCGTCCCACATAGTCGGGTCCTTGCCCGGATAGGCAACAGATTCAACAAGGCAAATTCCCTTCTTACTTTTAGCAACGGCGTTGTCGCAAAGGACAAAAGAAAAAGCCAACAGTAATATAACCAACGTGTTCAGAAGACAATAAAAGCCCTGTTTTTTGTCTATCCTTTTCATTGTTTGATAGCGCACTAACATATTTTTTCCTCCATATTCAATAAATTATCAAAATCAACGAGCCGGCAGTGTACCTTGAATTGCCCGATTTTGCAAGGCAGAATAAAAAAATCTGCAGAAGAAGCAGCCCCTGTTGGTTTTGAGTGTCGGGCCTCAAATCAGGAATAATAAAACTTGCAGAAATCGTTGCCGGCTGTTACGCTATGCGCTTTGTTTAGCCGGTAAAAGCGTATTATTAACCCCTTTTATTACAGGAAGATAGCGATGAGCGTATCTGCGAAAAATCCAGGTCTGTCCGACCTTGACGAGCTTTGTATCCAGACAATTCGATTTTTGTCCGTAGAGGGTGTGCAAAAAGCCAAATCAGGTCATCCCGGCATAACGATGGGGATGGCACCGGCTGCATACGTGCTGTGGACGAGGCATCTGCGGCATAATCCCGCCAATCCGCGGTGGCTTAACAGGGACCGCTTTGTGCTTTCGGCCGGCCACGGTAGTATGCTGCTGTATTCACTGCTGCATTTGACCGGCTATGGTTTGACTATGGAGGACTTAAAGAGCTTTCGGCAGTGGGGAAGTAAAACGCCCGGCCATCCGGAATATAGGCCGGAGCTGGGAGTTGAGGTTACGACCGGGCCGTTAGGACAGGGGCTCTCAAATGCGATCGGGATGGCAATAGCGCAGAAGTACTTAGCCGGCTATTTCAATCGGGAGGATTTCCCCGTTATTGATTACAAAATCTATTGTGTAGCCGGTGACGGTGACCTTGAGGAGGGGGTTGCCTCAGAGGCCAGTTCATTGGCGGGGCATTTAGGGCTGGATAATCTGATTGTAATTTACGATGACAATCATATTACAATCGACGGAGATACGGCACTGGCCTTTACCGAGGATTCGGCCAGGCGCTATGAGGCGTACGGCTGGTATGTGCAGCAGGTAGGCGGTGACGGCAACGATATGGCTGCATTCGAGAAGGCATTAGAGAAGGCAAAGCAAGAGAAGGACCGGCCCTCGATTATAAAGCTTCGCACGCATATCGCTTTCGGCAGTCCGCACAAGCAGGATACCGCCGAGGCACACGGAGCCCCTCTGGGTGATGATGAAATCAGATTGATTAAGGAAAAAATCGGCTGGGACGTCGATAAGAGTTTCTATGTGCCGGAAGAGGCGCTTTCTCATATGCGAAAAGAGGTTGAGAAAGGCAAAGAGGCAGAGGCGGCGTGGGAAAAGATGTTTGACAAATATGCTAAAGCATATCCGGAGCCGGCAAAGCAGTTTCGTGATGCTGCGGAAAGCAGATTGAGCGTTAATCTTGATGAGCTTTTGCCAAAGTTCAAGCCGGGTGAATCGGTTGCAACGCGCAAAGCATCAGGGAAGGTATTAGATGCGCTGATGCCTAAGTGCCCGCTTGTTCTGGGCGGTTCAGCGGATTTGACGCCTTCTAATAATACGAAGTTTGCAGGGGCAAAGGATTTTCAGAAAAACGCCTGGGACGGCAGATATGTACGCTACGGCGTCAGAGAGCATGCGATGGCGGCGATAATGAACGGGATATCCGTAGGTGGACTGACAAGGGCCTATGGCGGGACGTTTTTGGTGTTTTCTGATTATATGCGTGCGGCGATTCGGGTGGCGGCCTTATCGGAGTATCCAACGATATTTGTTTTTACTCACGATAGCATCGGTCTTGGTGAGGATGGGCCGACGCATCAGCCGGTTGAGCAATTAGCGAGTTTGCGGGCGATGCCGAATCTGCTTGTGATTCGGCCGGCTGATGCCAACGAGACGGCGGCTGCGTGGAAGTTTGTGCTGGAATATGGCGATGGGCCGGTGGCGCTGCTTCTTAGCCGGCAGGGATTGACCGTTATCGACCAGGATAAATATGGCTCTGCAACAAATCTAATTAAGGGTGCTTACGTTCTTATCGGGGCGGATAGGCCGGATGTATTGTTATTGGCCAGCGGGTCGGAGGTTTCTGTTGCTATGGAGGCCGCAGAGAAACTCAAAGCCGATGGGATTGGTGCGCGGGTGGTCAGTATGCCTTGCTGGGAACTGTTTGAGAAGCAGAGCAGAGAATATAAGGAAGCGGTTATTCCGCCGAGTGTTAAAGCCAGAGTTGGTATCGAGGCGGGTGTGGAAATGGGCTGGAATAAATGGCTGGGGGACAAGGGTGTGTTTATAGGCCTGTCAACGTTCGGTGCATCTGCGCCGGCAAAGGTCTGCTTCGAGAAGTTCGGAATAACGGTGGGAAATACGATAGCGGCGGTGAAAAAAGTGGTAGGGGAGATTTAATTTTGGATTTTAAAAATCCGGAATTTTTAAAAAACACTGATTTTTGGGGGAAATTTAAAGAGACAAGCGTGGTTTTTGGGTTAAAAATGAGGGTTGGTGGGTTGGTTTGGGGGGATCGGGTAAAACAGGTAAGAAAAAAAGTGAAAAAAATAGAGAAAAATAGAGAAAAATGGGTACGTTTTTAAAAAAAAATGAGAAAAAATGAGAAAAAATGAGACGGATTTTAACCGCGGAGAACGCAGGGACCGCAGAGACTTTTTGGACAGGA
>CAYONQ010000031.1:0-26187 GCA_964405375.1 uncultured Pirellulales bacterium | reverse complement strand
GTTATTCGCCGTCTGGAAAAACTCCTCGCGGCCTAAAATCGGTCAGTTTGAGTAACTTATATATACCGCTTCAGGGGTAATTATCAACAAAAAACGGCAAAATCGCCAATTTCCCAAAAATCTTTGGGCAAAGCTTTTCTAACCGCTTTTGCGTATTTTTGAATATCGGCTTAACAGCTTACCATTCAGGCACTTAACTGCGACAATTCTCGAACAGAAGTAAGCCGCCCTTATCTAAAGTGGTGAATAATTAGCTGCACATTACAACTGTGGTTAGAGTTTTCTTACGAGGCCGATGACAACGGCCTCGATTCGGCAGTTATCAGAATAAATCGGGTCGAAACCGTCATTGGCCGGCTGCAGCCGAACACAGTTACTTTCCTTGTAGAATCTTTTCAGCGTTGCTTCCTCGTTATCAACGATGGCAATAACCAATTGGCCGTTGTCAGCGACGGCACTACGCCGGCAAATCACATAATCGCCGTTGCAAATGCCATCATCAATCATACTGTCGCCTTTTACCTCAAGGGCGAATAGACGGTCGCTGTTTCCGAAATGAGAGCTTAAGGACAGGAAGTCGGTGTCTTCAACGGCCTCGACGGGTGAGCCGGCGGCCACCCTGCCGGCCAATGGTATCCCTGTTGGCGATTGGCGATAGGAATCTGAACTGTGGCCGGTGAGATTTCTAAGCAGACTTTGCGCTTTTGAGGTCAGCGTCAAAGAGCGAGCCCTGCCTGGGGAACCGGACAGTAGTCCTTTTTGCCGCAGCTCGGTGATGTGCTCGAATGCGGTGCTTCGGCTTATGCCGAACTGCAACGCTAACTCTCCAATCGTCGGCGAATAGCATCGGCTGGCCTGAAAAGTGCGAATCGCCTTTAATAGCTGGAGCTGTCGCGGGGTGAGCCCCGCCCCAATTTGGGACGGGGTGAGCTGGTTTGTTGGCTGCGATGTTTTTGGCTGCATATTCCGCCGTCTCCTTTTCGGCCGGCCAGAAAGATACAAAATCGCCGCCCGGCCCGAATTTGCATACCGGCTCGAATTGTTTACTTAAATGACTGCCCATTTTAAAAGACCCAAGACTCAAAACCGACAATTCTTAATCGTACAGCAAATGTTACTGTCGGTAATACAAGGATAAAAACCCTAACAAAAACCGAACAAAAATCGGCGAATCGAAGAAATTTTTTACCCCCGTAACCCTTCTGATTGATAGCGGCGATAATATAGGACGACAGAACACAAGTGCACAAGAGGTGGCAGGGCTAAAGACCGTCTTTCGTGCTGCCTGGCCTTTAGATGTACTCAATCGTAGCCGGCGGTTTTGGCGTTAAATCGTAAAGGCAGCGATTGACGCCTTCTATGTTGGTGATTCGCTCGGAGATGCGGTTAAGCCTCTCCCACGGCAGTTGCGTGACGGTTGCGGTCCTGGCGTCGGTGCTCTCGATACAGCGGACGACGATAATCTGGCCGAACTGGCGTTTTTTATTTCGGATTCCTGTCGCCCGGTCATTAAGCAACACGGCCATATATTGAAAGGCGCCGCTGTCGGCCAACTCCTCTTCCACAATGGTGGTTGCAATTCGCACCGTCTCGAGGCGCTCGAGCGTCACCTCGCCGACGATTCGGGTCGCCAGAGCCGGGCCGGGGAAGGGAATACGCTGCGAAATCTCCGCCGGCAGACCCGCCAGCTTGGCTGCCTCGCGAACGTCATCCTTTCGCAGCGTCTTAAGCGGCTCCAGCACAGAGTAACCATAAACGGCCTCGGTATTGATGCCGAGCTGGGTGAGGATATTATGCTGGCGTTTGATTCCATCTACAGTCTCTTCGATGTCTGTAAGGATGGTGCCGTGCAGCAGAAACTTCGCACCGGACTCTTTTACAAGCCGGCCGAAGACCTTCGAGTAAAACGTGTCCGTGACGGCCTGTCGCTTCTCCTCGGGGTCTGTCAGCCCCGCCAGTGCATCGAGAAACTCCTGCCGCGCATCCACTAATTCCACCTCAATGCCCAGAGAGGCAAAGGTCTTAACGACATACTCGGGCTCGCCTTTGCGCATCAGGGCGTTATCGATAAAGACCGTTCTAAGCTGCTCTCCGAGGGCACGGTGTCCCAGCACCGTAACAAGCGAGCTATCGACGCCGCCGCTGAGTGCGTTGATTGCCTTTGTTTCACCTACCTTCTCTTTAATAGAGGTGATTTGTTCTTCAATGAACCTTTTGTAATCCATTTAACCATCCTTTCGAGCAATGCTGAAACCGAATAGACCGTCAAGAGCACAAAATCTAACGCTTTCACCAGACGATGTCAAGCGTTATAAAAAGCTGACTATCGGCGCAAATCACCGGCGAAAGGCGAAATTGAGGTTTGCAGTGCCTTAAAGAATGGGTATAATGTAAAAACCGAAAGTAAGAAAGGTATAATGCCGAGTTAATTATTGATACGGTCGGGAATACGGTATTATGTTTAAGAACGGACAGCGATTTATAATAGTATCGGCCCTAATATCACTGCTGTGGGCCGGCACGTGGCAGCAGGCGCCGGTAGTCTGGGCTGAGACATGGCGCTTAGAAAAGGGGCAGGATTGGAAACCCGTTGATGCGCAGGGCAAGGATAAATATCTGCTGGAAGTGGCCCGAATCAAGCAGTTGGTCAATACCGGCCAAACTGAAACCGTTCGCAATGCGCTGGCCCGGCTTAAAAAAGATTTTCCGGAGATTGCAGGGCCTGATTTGGACGCCTTTATCGAGGCCGAGATGCTTTTTTGCAAGGGTAAGTTCGTCCGGGCGGTCAGGAGCTACGATAAGTTTTTGGCCGAGTTTCCCGAGAGCGAATTTCGCCAGGCGGCTTTAGACAGGCAGTTTGCTATAGCTACCGCCTTTTTGGCCGGCCGGAAGATAAGGGTGCTTGGCGTATTCAGAATTAGAGGATACGCCTCCGGCGAGAGAATTATGGAGAAGATTACCGACAGCACCGGCGATGCGCCGATTGCGGTCAGAGCCGCCGTAGCGATAGCCGAGAGCATGGAAAAACGAGGAAAGTTTGAGCCGGCGTACCATAAATGGTCACAGATTTCATCGCAATGGCCGAGCGGCCAGACGGGCAAAGACGCACTGCTCGCTATGGCTCGATGCAAGCACGCTGCTTACAGGGGGCCAAAGTATAATGCCTCTAATCTCGTTAGCGCAAAGAGCTATTACGAGAACTTCAGATTGCGATACCCCGAAGATGCTGAAAAGCTCGGGATTGCGGATAAGCTTAAACAGATAAACGAGCAGTTGGCCTATAAACAGTTTAGTACCGGCCGGTACTATGAGCGAACCGGCAGCAAACAGTCGGCTAATTTTTATTACCAGATGGTTGCCGACAACTGGCCTGACAGCACAGCAGCAAAAATGGTAAAGCAAAGCCAAAAGTAAAAAGGCAAAATTAAGATGAATACAGAAAACGGCAGGGCAAATCGACATTTTGTTTTTGCATCTTCTCTGAGTTTAATCATTACGGTTTGCTTTAGTTTTTTCGGTTGTGCCGGGATGGACGGCTATTCCGGTGAGTCGCTGTTTCCGGAAGATGTCAGAAGTGTTTGCGTGGAGATGTTTGATAACCGCAGCTTTCGGCGCGGCGTGGAATATGAGCTGACTGACGCTTTGGCCAAGCGTATCGAGTCGGACACGCCGTATAAGGTAATCTCCAGCCAGCAGCGCTGCGACACCGTAATAAGCGGACAGATAGTAGGGGTTGGTGAATCGGTATTGGTCAGCGAGCGAGAGACCGGTCGGGCCCTCGAAAAAGAGGTCCAGCTGCAGGCGGTGGTTAACTGGGAAAATCTAAGAACAGGGGAATTGCTGATAGATAACGCCCCCGTCAGTGCCTCCGCCAGCTATTCACCGTGGCAAAATCAGGGTTTCGATTATGCCTCGACTGTTGCAGCAAACAATCTGGCACAAAGAATCGTAGAGTTGATGGAAAAGCAATGGTAAAGACCTGAAACGAGATGTGAAGTATGAGCAGCGGAAAAAACAAAAAGCCGACCCGGCAGGGTGCCAACGACAAGGGTAAAGGCGGTAAAAAGCCGCCGATGCCGAAATACAGGCGCGGGCCGTTTAGCTTATTGGTAATTTTGGCTGTGATACTGACCGCCATACTGACGATGCGGCCTTTTCAGATTGCCGAGAAAATCAGGTGGGATGAATTTGTCGACAGCGTTGAGCAGAATAATATCGCTACTGTTATCATAAAGGATATGGAGATAGTGGGCGAATTCAATGAGCTGGCCGGGGATGCCGCCGGCAAGAGCTTTAAGGTCAACTATAGCCCTGAATTGCACAAGGGCTGGCTCGAGGAGCTGCTCAGAAAGATGCGGGCCAACGGCGTAGAAATAGATACTGCACCGCCGCCTACCTGGCTTTTCACTCTCGTGCAAATGATATTTCCAATACTTATTATCCTCGCTATTTTCTATTTTTTCTTTGCGCGGAACCTTCGCAGCGGCGCCGGCGGGATGCTTATGTCCTTTGGTCGAAGCAGGCATAAATTGCAAGGAAAGGACAAGGCTAAGGTTACATTCAAGGATGTGGCCGGTATCGAAGAGGCGAAGGAAGAAGTAGCCGAGATAATCGAATTTCTGAAAAACCCCAAGAGATTTCAACGATTGGGAGGCCGAATTCCCCGCGGAGTCTTACTTATAGGGCCTCCCGGCTGCGGAAAGACGCTGCTTGCCAAGGCCATCGCCGGCCAGGCCGATGTGCCGTTCTTCAGTATATCCGGCAGTGATTTCGTGGAGATGTTTGTCGGCGTCGGGGCGTCACGGGTGCGGGACCTTTTCAAGCAGGCCAAGGACAATTCGCCCTGTATCATCTTCCTTGATGAGGTTGATGCTATCGGCCGCAAACGTGGCGCCGGCTATGTCGGCGGCGGTCACGACGAACGCGAACAGACGCTGAATGCAATTCTCGTTGAGATGGACGGGTTCGATACGAACGACCAGGTAATAGTGGTTGCGGCGACGAACCGGTCGGATATTCTTGACCATGCATTGACTCGGCCTGGCAGGTTCGACAGGCAGGTAGTTGTTCCACTGCCGGATTTAAGAGGCCGATTAGATATTTTGAAGGTTCACGCAGCGAAGGTAAAGCTGGGACCTAATGCCGATTTGGAGCGGCTGGCACGAGGCACACCTATGTTTAGCGGCGCCGACCTGGCGGCCATTATTAACGAGGCGGCCCTGGCGGCCACTATGGCCAATAAGGACTGCATCGAGACGGCGGATTTGGAAGAGGCGCGCGACAAGGTCAGGTGGGGCAGAGCCAAAAAGAGCAGGGTTATCGACCAGAAGGAAAGAGAAATCACCGCCTATCACGAGGCCGGCCATACGCTCGTGCAATCCCTGCTGAAAGACGCAGACCCGTTGCACAAGGTAAGTATCATCCCGCGCGGGCCGATGGGCGGGGCGACCTTCGCTCTGCCCGAAAAAGACAGAACAATGTTCACGAAAAAGTATTGTATGGCGCTTTTGCAGGTCTGTTTCAGCGGGCGAATCGCAGAAGAAATGTTCTGCGATGATATATCCAGCGGCGCACAATCGGACATCCAGCAGGCCACCAGAATCGCAAGGCAGATGATTTTGACCTGGGGTATGAGTGAGCAGCTCGGGCTGATTAGTTACGAGCCGGATTTTGGGCCGGGGGCCAAAGACCAGATGTATCTGATGCCGGGCGAGAAGGAGTATTCGGAAAAAACAGCCGAGGCGATTGACGGCGAGGTAAAACAGATTACCGGTGAGGCATATAAAAAGGCAAAAGAGCTAATAGAGGCCAATAAGGACAACCTTGAGCAGATAGCGAAGGCGCTTTTGAAGTACGAGACTCTCGACGCCGCCGACGTGAAATTGATTCTGGAAGGCGGCGAGTTGGACAAGCCCACGGTTGGCGACCTGCTGGCCGCCGAGCAGGCAAAGACTGAAGAAGGGAAAAAACCAACCGCAGAGAACGCCGAGAGCACAGAGGAAAAATAGAATAAAAAACGCCGTGTAAAAGGTGGGGCTAAATATAAGATTCTTCTATGCAGAAAAAAACTGCTGTTACCTTATGGTTAATTTCGGTTTTTGCGGTTAATGGTTTTGCCACATCGCCACCATCCGGCAGTCTAATTAAAACCGATATTGTTACTATTTCCGTCGAGCAGCAGCATAGTTTTGTCAATCCATACAGTAAGTCCGCTCTGGCGATTCACTTTCAACTCAAGGAAAACTGGCATTTTTACGCATCTGCCAAGACCGCCCCCGGCGGAACGAACCTCAAAGTTAAAGCTCCTGATGAGGAGTTAATAGGTTTTTCCGAACCGGTATTTCCCCGGCCGCAATTATATTTTGACAAATCTTTAGGCAAAGAGCTTGAGGTATTCAGCGGTAACTTCACCGTATATTTGCCTTTTACGGTGGCTGATATTAAGACCGGCTCAGCGGAGGATATGGTAGAGGTTGTAAAAATTGGCATCGAAGGCGCTGCGTGCTCCGGCTTTCAATGTCGTATGCCGGATTTCGGAGATTTAAGTACGGAGGTGCGAATTTCGTTTGATACTACTATAGGCGAAGCAAAATTTACGCTGCCGGATTTGGCAGAGCCGCCGGCAAAGGATAAGGTATCGGCTGTAAGTCGGTTGGCAGATTATTCTGTTTGGTTTGCACTCGGTCTGGCGTTTTTGGCGGGGTTGTCGCTGAATGTTATGCCGTGCGTCTGGCCGGTCTTGCCTCTTATCGTAATGCGGATTGTTGAGCAGGCAAAACAAAGTAAAGGTAAGTCGGTGGCGATGGGGCTCGCTTTTTGCCTGGGGATATTACTGTTCTTTGCCTGTCTTGCTGCTGCAAACATTGTTTTACAGATTTTTTACGGCACGGTCCTGCAGTGGGGAGACCAGTTCCGCAACCCCAGCTTTATTGCCGCTATGGCGCTTTTGCTGGTTGTCCTGGCGCTATTTATGTTCGATGTCTTTACTGTCGCTGTGCCGTCTTCAATATCCGGCAAGGCCGGCGGGGGTAAGGGATATACAGGCGCTGTTGGAATGGGATTTTTAGCGGCGGTTTTGAGCACGCCCTGCAGCTTTGCGATACTGGCGGCGGCCTTCGCCTGGGCACAGGCCCAGCGGATACCTCTTGCCACAGTTGCGATTATGCTTATAGGTGTCGGGATGGCTGTGCCCTATGCGATATTGACTTCAATGCCAGGCCTGTTAAAACGTGTCCCCAGGCCGGGACAATGGATGGAAATTTTTAAGCGAACGATTGGGTTTGTTCTCTTGATTATCGCCGTAAAGCTGCTTGCGGCGCTGCCGCAGGTGCGGAGAATGGGGTTTTTGTATTTTGCGGTGGTGCTTAGCTTTTGCGTCTGGATGTGGGCCGGCTGGGTCGGTTACAATACTAAATTATCCCGCAAGCTAATTGTGCGATTTATCGCTATTGTCCTGGCGGTTGCGGCAGGAGCTGCATTTTTGCCTGCGCCTGCAGAGAAGCTAATTTCCTGGCAGAGCTACGACGCCGATTTGGTGGAAAGGGCTTTAACACAGAACCGGCCAGTCTTGATTGAATTTACCGCCGACTGGTGCCTGAGCTGTACCGTGGTGGAAAAGATGGTTTATTCCCGCAAGGATATCGCAGAGCTAATCGAGCAAAAGGACGTTTTGACAATCAAGGCCGATACCACGCTAAGGGATTATCCTGCGACGGTTGCCTTGAAGGATGTCTATAATGAGCCGGGTGTGCCGGTGAGCATCCTGTTTATACCCGGCGAGAAAGAGCCGGTCAGGTGGCACGGTTTGGCCTTCGCCGATGAATTAAAAACGCATCTGAAAGGGCTTTCTCCCCGACAATAGCTATGGCAAAAAAAACAACGGCAAAAAAGGCAAAGGTAAAGGTCGATAAACGACAGGCGGCGGAAAGGGTCAAAAAAATCCTGCCGGCACTGGAAAAACTCTATCCCGGCGCCAGGACCGCCCTTAACTTTAGAAATCCGCTTGAGCTTCTTATCGCAACTATCCTGTCGGCCCAATGCACGGATGTGCGGGTCAATATGGTAACCAAAGATTTATTCAAAAAATACAAATCAGCAAGCAACTGGGTAAAAGCCGATACAAAAGACATCGAACTGGACATCAAAAGCACGGGCTTTTACCACAACAAGGCAATCAGCATCAAGGGCGCCTGCACAGCACTCATTGAGCGGTTCGACGGCAAGGTCCCTGATACAATGGACGAGCTTTTGAAACTGCCGGGTGTGGGCAGAAAAACGGCAAATGTCGTACTGGGCAACGCCTTCGGAAAACCGGCTATCGCCTGCGACACGCACGTTATTCGTTTAAGCCGGCGGCTGGGACTTTCCGAAAACAGCAATGCGGTAAAGTTGGAATTCGATTTGGCCGAAATAGTACCTAAAAGGCGCTGGACGCTGTTTAGTCACCTGTTGATTTTTCACGGGCGAAATGTCTGTAGCGCCCGTAAGCCCGATTGTGAGAATTGCCGGATTGCCGAATTCTGCCCTGCTGCGAGCAACCCGGCTTTACGGTAAATCCCGTTCTGCACCCCCCTGGTGCAGGGCAAAATTTGAAGGAGGATATGTATGATGGATTTTGTCAGCACTCCGGTTCAGGACCTCTGGCGGATATTCAGGGTAATGGCTGAGTTCGTGGAGGGCTTTGACGAGCTTTCCTCTATCGGCCCGGCGGTATCATTCTTTGGCTCGTCCCGCGCAAAACCGAAGCAGCCATATTACGAGCTTGCGCGGGAGACTGCCCGCCAGGCAGTGAAGGCCGGCTTTGCCGTAATAACAGGCGGCGGCAGCGGGATTATGGAAGCGGCAAATAAAGGCGCCGCAGAAGCGGACGGCAAGAGCATCGGCCTTAACATCGAGCTGCCGATGGAGCAGGTGCCAAACGAGTACCAGAACCTGTCACTGAACTTCCGGTATTTTTTCTGTCGTAAGGTTATGTTCCTGAAATACGCCCACGGTTTTATAGTCTTCCCGGGCGGTTACGGAACTATGGATGAGTTTTCCGAGTCGCTGGTCTTGATTCAAACGTTAAAACAGGCCTCTTTCCCCGTGATTTTGATGGGCAGCGATTACTGGAGTGGCCTGGTTGACTGGATGAAGAAAAAGATGCTCAAAGAGAACAATTTTATCAGCCCTGAAGATATGGACGTCTTTACAATGGTCGATGAGCCGGAAGCCGCCGTTAAAATCATAGTGGATTTCAAAGAGGCGCGGGGTCGCGTTGGAATAGAACTGCCGCCGGGAATGAAGAAAATATAAAATAGTGGAAGCGTGGAGGAGTGAACGGATTCACGCATCAACGCATCAATCCATTTTCCACTTTTTTCATCGCCTTATCTAAATGGCTAAGTAGATATTTTTTATCCGGGCCGCCCAAATGCTCCCACGGCAGAATTTCATCAGAGGCGAACTGCTTTTGTGCAAAGTCCTCCAGACCGAAGCCGAACCTCTCAAATGCTGTCCGCCATATAGCGGCATCGAAACACTCGTCCCACAAATCGAATTTTGCACCGGCCTGCCACGCCGATTCGATAACGCTGCCTAACCGCCTGTCGCCTCGGGCTATCGCCGATTCCAGAACGCTGCGGTCTATATCGTGGAACTTAAACTGCACCGACCTTGCGCGAAGTTTCCTTTTCTCATTTAGTATCAATTGTTTTGCGTTCTCAAAGTAAGACCTTGCTCTTTGCCCCAGCCATCCCAGCGGCGTATGCGGCTTGGGAACAAGCCAGCTTATCGTAACGTTGATTTGTCCTGTTTTGCCGTCAATTCCCTTGCGAAGCTGCGCCAGTTGAAAGGACAATTCCGCAATCTGTTTTATGTCCTCTTCGGTCTCGCCGGGCAGCCCCACTATGAAGTACAGTTTCAGCCGCTGCCAGCCGGCCCGATAAGCCGCCTCTACTGCGGCAAACAAATCCTCGTCTTTAAGCGGCTTATTGATAATCCGCCTTATACTTTCGTTGGCGGCCTCGACGGCAATCGTCAGCCCGCTTTTTCTGACGTTGGTCATCAGCTGCGGAATCAGTTTTAACTGCTGGGCAACACGTAAGCTCGGCAGCGATAGCCCTACGTGCCTGTCTTGAAAATACTCATCCAGCCGAGTGGTTAATTCTTCGAGCTTCGGGTAATCGGCGCTCGATAAGCTCAATAATCCCACTGTGTCAAACCCGCTTGAATGGTAACAGGCCTTTGCTAAATCAACGATTTTTTCAACGCTGCGATAGCGAACAGGCCTCCTGCAGAAGCTCGCCTGGCAGAACAGACACCTGCCCGGACAGCCACGCATAATCTCAATGCTGGCTCGTTCGTGAACGGGCTGTGTGAAGGGAACTATCGGCGCAAGCGGAACAGCGGCATTTTCAAAGTCCTCGACGACGGCATTTTCGAATCGGCTCGGTAAGTCGGGCACAGTTGGCTCGAATGATTTTATCTTCGCATCCTGGTATTCGAATTTATAAAGGAAAGGGACATACGCCCATTCAAATTGTTTGGCGGCGTGTAAAAGGATTTGGGTTTTTGTTGTGCCGGCCCATTTCTCACGCTTGACAAATTGTGCCAGCTCAACCACCAGCCCTTCGCCCTCGCCTAACACAAACAGGTCGATAAAATCGGCCATCGGCTCGCAGTAATTTGCAACGCTTCCGCCGGCAATTATCAGCGGGTCGTTTTCATCTCGGCTGCCGCTGCGGATATTTACGCCGCCGAGGTCGAGCATATTGAGCACATTGGTGTAACAAAGCTCGTTGGTTAAGCTAAAGCCGACGATGTCGAAACCTTTCAAGGCCGCTTTGGACTCTAAGCTAAATAGCGGGATTTCTTTCTGGCGCATTACCTTTTCAGCGTCAACCCACGGCGCAAAGACCCGCTCGGCGGCAACACCATCGATTTTATTTAGAATATCGTAAATAATCGCCAGACCCGTATAGCTCATTGCCACCTCGTAAATATCAGGAAAACACAAAGCGATAGTCAGCTCGCATTGCGAGAGGTCTTTTTTAATCTGGTTTATCTCGCCGCCGATGTATCTGCCGGGCCTGCGAACAAACGGCAGAAACTCCCGGTCGATGCGGTCGGCTAATATCGTTACTTCTTTCTTATTCACAACGGCATTATAAATTGATTATTGACCACTTTCTATTTATTATTGTTCAATTATCAATTGCTGTGTGTCGAAAGGCCTCTTATGAACAAGAACAATCGCCGGGTTGCTGTTGGAATCGTTGTTGGTATCTTTTTGATTGCAGCGTTATCCTATTTCGCTTCACGCTTCACGCTTCACGCTTCACGAGATTGGCCGAAAGGCCGGGTCGATGTTGACAGCGGTTATCGGCTGGTTATGGGGACAATCGCCCGTGTCGTTGCCGTTGCGGCGGATTCAACCACGGCCAAAAGTGCCATCGAGTCAGCCCTCCAGCAGCTTTACAGCATTGAAGACCTGTGCAGCACCTACAAACCCGACTCGGAGATAAGCAGGATAAATCGTAATGCCTATAAAGAACCCGTGCGTGTAAGCAAGCCGACCTTTGAGGTCCTGCAAAAAGCAGTTCAGTTCAGCAAGCTCTCCGAAGGCGCCTTTGACATTACGGTCGGGGCGTTGACTGAGCTGTGGCACTTGGCAGAGGAGGCGAATTCCGTTCCGAGCGATGATAAGTTAGCCGAGGCCCGCGCCAAGGTCGGTTACGAAAAGCTCATACTCGACGCTGATAATATGACCGTCCGTTTTGCCGTTGACGGTATGAAGCTCGACGCCGGCGGCATAGCGAAGGGCTACGCAATCGATAAGGCCGTTGAAGCAATGCGAACAGCCGGCGCAATCGGCGGTATGGTTGATGTCGGCGGCGACATTCGCGCCTTCGGTGCACCGCCACAGGGCAAAAGCGAATGGCTAATCGGCCTGCAGAACCCTGCTGAAACAGAAACGGTTATTAACTCCACCCAATATTTGGTGGTACTGAATTTGAAGGATTCAGCAGTTGCTACAAGCGGCGACTACCGCCGGTTCGTTTTGATAGGGGGCAAAAGGTACAGCCACATCATCGATACGAAAACCGGCTACGGCAGCGACAAATTGGCCAGCGTAACCGTCATTGCTCCCAATGCAGCCGACGCAGACGCACTGGCTACAGCGGTCAGCGTATTGGGCCAGCAAAAAGGCCTCGCCTTAATCGAGTCGATACCACAGACCGAAGCAATTTTAATATCTCCACCGCCTCAGTATAAAATTATCAAAACCACCGCCGCAGAAAAATACATAAAACAACGAAAACCCGGCTCTGTCAAAGTTGATGGTAAACCGGCGGCTAACGATTCGGATTACGCTTTTGTTGCGGCGGCGGGTTTTTGTTTGGGCTGGCGTGGTGCGGGGGCGGATTTGCCGTGATAGACAATTACGCCGGTCGGGCATTTTTCCATAGCGGTTTCGGCCTGCTCGCCGGGTTTATATTTTTCGTAATCTAAATGTGCTAAATTATCTTCAACACTGAATATATCAGTTTGTTTTGCGCATAGCCCGCAGCCAATACAGCCGACCTTGCACATTAAGCGGGTGGCCTTGCCGGTCTCTTTGCTGCTGCAGGCGACGGTCATCATATTTTCATAACTGAACGGGACCATCTCGATTAAATTCCGCGGGCAGGCCTTTAAGCAGGCGCCGCAGCCGGTGCACTTTTCATAATCGACTGTGGCCAGACCGTCAACAATATGGATGGCGTCGAACTTACACGCTGCCACACAGTCGCCGAAGCCGAGACAGCCGAACTTGCAGGCCTGAACAACAGGCAAAGCATCTGCCGCTGTGCAGGTCGGTATGCCGGCGTATTGGCCGTAATAGGTTCTGTCGGCTTCCGTCGCCCGACAGTGTACAATCGGCCTTTTGGCGGCGCCCGAGTCGCTTATTTGCAGGTTTAATATCTTTGCGATTTTCTCTGCCGCCTCTTGGCCGCCCGGTGCGCATTTGCCGATTAGCTCGGGATTTTCCAGAACTGCTTTTGCATATTGGCCGCAGCCGGCAAAGCCGCACGCACCACAGTCGAGATTCGGCAGCGCCTCGTGGATTTGCTCAATCTTCGGGTCAACCTCGACCGCCAGTTTCTTGCTTGCGATTAAAAGCACAATCGCAAAGCCGCCGCCCAGGCCTAGCATCGTCACGCCTGCCGGCCAAGCACTTTCCCACAAATTTAATATATCAGCTAAAATCATTTTCCGTAAATCTGTTTATGCGTAGATGCGTGCATGTGTGGGTATTCATTCACTCACCCACTCATTTACTCATTTACTCATCCACTCATTTACTCATCCACTCATCTACTTACCTAATCATTCCTGCGAACCCCATAAATGCCAGTGTAAGCAACCCGGCGGTAATCAATGTAATTGGTGCTCCTTTAAGACAATCCGGCACGTCGGCGAGGTTCAGGTTTTCGCGGATGCCTGCCATAATGCAAATCGCCATAGTAAAGCCGATACCCGCACCGAAACTAAGCACCACCGCCTCAAGCAGGTTGTCGATGCCCCACAGATTTATAAACAGGCACAACCCCAAAATCGCACAGTTGGTGGTAATCAAAGGCAGAAATATACCGAAGCTCTCATACAGCGACGGAAAAAACTTTCGCACGTACATTTCGACTAATTGCACGGCACCGGCGATAACTAATATAAAGCAGACGTATCGCGTAACCTCCAGACCCATCGGCATCAGAATCAAATGGTCAATCAGCCAGGTCAGCGTGCCGCTAAGTGTAACGACGAACGTTACCGCCATTCCCATACCGAACGCCATATCGATTCTGCCGGATACGCCGAGATAGGGACATATACCGAGAAACTTCGTAAGAACGAGGTTATTAATCAGCACGATGGATATAAAACCCGCAAGCAAAATACCAAGTGTATCCATAATCTACCCTCTCAGGTCTTCTTCTTTGTCAGTGCGTTTACCAGTGCCAGCAGCAGTCCCAGCGTTATAAACGCCCCGACGGGCATTCTCATTGCCGCCCACGGCACAAAGCCGGCAGGCAAAATCGCAACCTCCCAGACCGCACCGGTCGATAGAATCTCTCTTACGCCGGCCAACACGCACAGTGTCAATGTGAAGCCGGCCCCCATTCCCAGAGCATCGATAATGCTTATACCTAAGGTATTCTTACTGGCGCAGGCCTCGGCCCGGCAGATTATAATACAGTTGACGATAATCAACGGGACGTATGGCCCGAGCGCCTCGCTCATCCCCGGCACAAACGCCTTCAGGAACAAGTCCGCTATGGTAACAAAGGTCGCTATCGTCAGTGTAAACATCAGGATTCGCAGGTGCGGTTTTAAAAGGTTTCGCATTAAGCTGACCACAATGTTACTGCACAAAAGCACAAAGATAACGCAGCAACCCATAGTTACTGCCGGCTTGACCGCAGCGGTAACCGCCAGCGTCGGGCACATCCCCAACAAGAGGCGAAAGACCGGGTTCTCACGCCACAGACCGGCTATGAGTGTCTCTTTGTAAAGCTTGGCTGTACCTGCTGACTTATCTGACATCGCCGATTAAACCCTTCTCTTGCATTTGCCTTTTAACTTGCTCTGCCGAATTATTTATTGTCTTGACAACCGCTTCACTGCTGACGGTGGCACCGCTTATCGCGACAATTTCAGAATCGATTTTTTCAATATCTCCGGTCTTCGAGAGCGTTAGTTTCCCAGCCGGTGCCCCCACAAACTGGCTGCGCCAGCTCGGCAGCTTTATCCGGTCGCCGAAGCCGGGCGTCTCGTTGCTGGCCAATACGGCAAAGCCTGCAAAACTTCCAAAATCCTTATCCACCGCAACCACCAGTTCGATTTTGTCTGCAAAGCCCGCACCCGTGGCGATAAATGCCCAGCCGACACATCCGTCCTGTTCTGAGACTGCCTTGTAAACGCTGGTTTTTACTTTTTTGCCCTTGGCTGATTCGATTTCGAGCTCCGCTTCCGGCTCGAAGCGTTCGGCCTTTGTTAATAGACCGCCCATCAGGTCGTTTAGCTTCTCGATTCTGTTCTGCTCTATCATCGGCGACCAGGCGGCGTTTGTTACCGCTATCAAAAGCCCGAAACAGAACGCCGAGACAATCAAAAGCCAGCTTTGTTCGATAAAGTGTTTTATCTTAAGCATTCGGCCTGCCTCCTGCCGGTGTCAGCTTGCACAACCTGTCAATCAACGGCGTTACGGCATTCATCAAAAGAACAGAAAACATCACACCTTCAGGATACTCTCCAACGATTCTTATTAGCATCGTTATCGTCCCTACGCCGGCCCCGAAAATCCACATCCCTTTTCTTGTCAATGGGGCCGTAACGGGGTCGGTGGCTATAAAAAATGCGCCAATCAGCAATCCGCCGCTGCATAAATGGCATAGTGGCCATATATAGGCCTCCGGATTTATCAAATAAGCGATTGTTGCAAAGACAAGAGCGGATACAAAAACAGCCAACGGGATGTGAAGGTTTATCGTTCGCCTTATAAGCAGGTATATGCCGCCGAGCAAAAGTGCCAGAGCGCTTGTCTCGCCGAGACATCCGCCGACTTCACCGGTAAACAAATATTTAATCTGCTCGTTGACGGTTTGGGCGCCGGCTTTGGCTTTCAGGGCCTCTTTACTTAACCCAAGCGGTGTCGCCTGCGTTCGTGCATCGACGGCTGTCTCTTTTGCGGCGATTTTGGGCATCGCGGCATCGATTGTCGCAGGGACCGCCCAGGTCGTCATCAATACGCCGAAGCAGGCGGTCAAAAACGCCCTGCCCACCATAGCAGGATTGAAGATATTGGCGCCGAGTCCGCCGAAGACCATTTTACCTATCGCGATGGCGAAAGAGCTGCCGATTATCGCCGCCCAGACAGGCAGACCCGGCGGAAGCGACAACGCAAGAATTATGCCGGTAACGACCGCACTGAAATCGCCGAGTGATTCAAGCGGGTTGGGCCTTTTGCGGATTAGGTTGCAGAGCCATTCGGTAACGACCGCCGAGATAACGCACCCCGAGATAAGAATAAGCGCAGAACTGCGGAAGTAATAGCCCGCCGCCGCCATAGCAGGGACCAGACCGATTATGACGTCTATCATCACGGTGCGGGTAGATAGCACCCCGCCGATATGCGGTGCAGGCGAAACTGTTATATTTTCATATCTCGTATCTCGCATCTCACATCCCGTATAGCAGTGAGCTAAAGTGCCTAAAGTATAAAGTGCCTAAAGTTGTAACAATCAATATACAGGTCCATCTTTAGGGTTTATTTGTTCGCAGCAGATGTAAAAATACCAAGTAATTCACTGCATTCTTCATATTCCCACTTCACCTTTACCCAGGATAGCCATTTTAGCTCTACAATTACCTCCAGCCAGTATTGTGTTTCACTGGTTTCACTTTCACAAATCTTAATCTTGTTTTTAAAATCGGCCTTGCTTCTTGCTCGATTTGCCTCTCGATAATTTGCGCCAATGGACGTTCCAGATTTTGTGATCTGCGTCCTTATAACTCTTGTCTCGGGTGTATTGGGTAGAGTTCTCGATAAACGGATTATGCGCACGCCGAATTCTAGTGTTCGTTTTTCAAGCTCCTTGGCAAATTCTTTATTATCCATAACTTTAGCTCATTTTAGCTCACTTTAGGCACTTTTCACGTTTCACACTACCTCTGTCTCGCAAGAAGGGCTTTTCCTGTCTTGATATATCCTGTCAGTTCTATATTGGCCGGGCAGACGTAACCGCAGCAGCCGCACTCGATACAGCCGCTGATATAATAGCTCTCCGCTATATCTAATCGATTATTCTTGACAGCGTGGGCGATTTTCGTCGGGTTCAGGTGTTCGGGACAGGTCTCCACGCACCTGCCGCAGCGAATACAGGGTGTTTGTCGGCCGGTGAATTTGGCCCGGCCGATTTGCTCTTCTGCCAGCACAGTTATGGCACCGGTCGTTTTTGTGACAGGCGTTGTCAAATCGGCGATTGCAATCCCCATCATCGGCCCGCCGAGGATGACCTTTGCCGCTTCTTTGCCGCCGCCGCAAAATTCTATAAGCTCACCGACCGGTGTCCCTATCGGCACGTAGTAATTACCCGGCTTTGCGACTGTCTCGCCGGTAACGGTTACAACCCTGTGCGTTAAAGGCCAATCACAAACCACCGCCTCGGCTATCGCCGCAACGGTAGCCACGTTTAGCACTAATACGCCAATCATCGGCGGGATGCCGCCGGTAGGGACGGTCTTTTTTAGAATCGCATTTATAAGCTGCCTTTCACCACCCTGCGGATACTTCGTCTTGACCGGCACTATCTTAATATCGTTGTTGTTTGAGCAACCTTCCAGAGCTGCGCTAATAACCTCTATCGCCTTCGGCTTGTTGTCCTCGATGCCGATAAAGACCTGCGAGCAACCGGACGCCTTTCCGGCGAGTTTGACCCCCGCAATAATCTGGTCCGTCCATTCGAGCATAATCCGATAGTCGCTGGTAATATACGGCTCGCATTCGCATCCGTTGATAATCAACGTCTCTTTAGGCGATTTCGGGTTCGGCTCTATCTTCACCCTCGTCGGAAACCCTGCCCCGCCCATACCGACGATGCCGGCCTGCCGAACGGTATCGCATATCTGTTCTGCGGAGTATCGGCTCTCGTCGAAATCGCCTGTGAATTTGCCGCAGCTCGGCTGCTTAAGCGGATTGTTTTCAACGTCCGCTTCTATAATTACCGCAGGGCTTCGACCCAGAACAGCGTGGCCCTGCAGCGCAATCTCTTTTACCTTGCCGTTTACCGGCGAATGAACCGGCGCAGAGACAAACGCATCGATGTCGCCGATTTTCTGCCCCGCTTGCACCTCGTCATTCTTCTGGACCAACGGCTGACAAACCGCTCCGATGTGCTGGCTGAGCATTATCGCTACCTGCCTGACGACGGGTCCCTGTTGTATCTCGCTGTCGGCGGTAAGGTTTTTACTCTGCGGCGGATGCGTGCCGCCCGGAAAAGTAAATTTGCCTTTGGTAGCAACTTTCATATCTGATGTGTTTGGTTCTTACTAAATCGCTTATTTATTGCTTTTGTAATCAATATACAGACAAATACCGCTGACAGTGCCAGCAGGAAACTAATGGCTGTCTGCATCTGTAATTTAGCTAAAATTGCTTCGGAAACAGCCAGAGTGGCGATAAAGACCGCTATCGGCAGCAAGAAAGCCGCCACGACCTTCAATACAACCGAATGCCCTTTAGTGTTGCCTAACTGCCGGTAAACCTCCTGGCAGCTATGCTGTTGCTCGCAGCCCTGGCAGAATTCTTGATTGTCCATACTTCTCGCCGCCGCATAAAATAAAAGTAGTTTTATAATAGATAACCTTAAGATTTTCAAACAAAACTTTTATAATCCCCCGGATTTATAACAGAGACGGCGTCCCTTGACAAAACAATAAGAGTATGGTAGAATTTGTAATTTAAAGGATTTATCCGTGATACAAGAGCGGCCGGGATAGCAGCGGCTATGCGGGTTTGCGATAAAGGTGAGAGGTAATATATATGCAGGGCAAAGAGGTTTGTGATAAGGTTTTGGGCCGGCGTGAGATACTGAAGCGCGGCCTCTATAGCGGGCTGACAGCGAGTTTGGCGCCGAGTTTGTGGTTGAGCGGTTGTGAAAGCGGCAAGGGGCAAAAAGACAGGCCCAATGTGATTCTAATCAGTATCGACACGTTGAGGGCGGACCATCTCGGCTGCTACGGGTATAAGCGAAACACGTCCCCCAACATTGATTCCTTTGGGGCAAATAACATCCTGTTCAAAAACTGTTTTATCCATGAACCCAGCACCGCCCAGTCACATATGTCGATACTCACCGGGCTGTACCCTTTTACGCACGGCGTCAGCCCAAGTAGCGGCCTGGCCCTGGGCAAGTCAAGGAAAACTCTTGCAGAGGTGTTGAGAAGTGAAGGGTATCGTACACTTGGCTTTGCGCGGCAGTGTGGACAGATGTGCGCCGAATTCGGCTTTGCTCGCGGTTTTGACGTATACATTGAAGGAAGCCATTCTGCATTTATTGCTGAATTACAGAATAAATTCATGGCGGGATACCTCGAAGAAAGCAAAGACGACACGCTGTTTCTTTTTGTGCATTATTACGATATTCACTCCGACTTTGAGAAATTACCTTATGATTCACCTCCACCCTATAACAGGATGTTCTGTCCGAACTATAAAGGAAATTTCACCGGCGGCGACGGTAAGCTGTACGCAAGCAAGTATTTAGCAAATGCAAACCGGAAGAATATCAGATTTAAACAGGATGATTTGGAATATATTACAGCACTGTATGACGGCGGCGTTGCTTACACGGACAAGTGTGTAGGCGATTTGTTTGCGATACTCAGGAAATTCGGGCTTTATGATAAGTCCCTGATTATTCTCGTCTCGGACCACGGCGAGGAGTTCCAGGAACACGGCTTTATGCTGCACGGGAATCCATACTATTATGAGGAGCTTGTACGTGTCCCTATGATAATGAAGCTTCCGGGCGCTGCCGTTGCAGGTAAGGTTGTTGCCGGACTCATCGAGAGCATAGATATTATGCCCTCGATATTGGCCCTGCTGACAGTAAGCAATGTCCCAGGAATGCAGGGCGACAGCTTTATTAGATTAATCGACGACCCACAGGCCCAGGGCAAAGACGCTGTTTTCGGGTACACCGTCAAGGACGGCCCCAGGGCGTTTGCAAGAAGCAGCCGCTGGAAATTGCTGACTCCCAATATACAGCACGACCAACAGTTTAAAATGTTCGATTTGTCCAGCGACCCTCAGGAGAAGTTAGAGATAACGGGTAATCCGGGCGGTGTTACTGAACAGCTAAAGGCCAAACTGCTGAACAAGTATATGAAGCTGGAAAAACCCGGCCCGCAAAAAGAAGTCTCTATAACGCCGGAACAGCTCGAAATGTTGAGGTCTTTGGGTTATGTGCAGTAACCTTCAAAAACAAAATGCCCTTCAGCCGATTGGCCGCAATCGGCCGGCCCTCACATTAGGTGACATTTTTGCTTTTTGATACGTGCCTTTGCCTTTTGCACTTTTACTCGAACTGACCGATTTATTGCCAAGAACCGATATAAACCATTATGTGATACACAATTATGGAAAACAAAACCATAATGAAAATAGCCATCCCGACAAAGTCGGGATCCCACAGTTTTGCGTTTTAAACCTTGATTTTTGCATTCTTAAACTGACCGACGGTCAGTTTGAGTTTTTGTTATTGCCATTGCCGGCTGTCCCGACCATAATATCGCCTGCATAAGCGGGATTAGCATCCTTGATGCGGGTAAGGCGGTAACTGTTACGTATTAACCTTGATAAACTGGAGGCAATCTTATGGCAAGAGCCACAGCACGTCACATCCTGGTCGAGACACAGAACGAATGCGAAAACATCAAGAAGCAAATCGAAGCCGGAGCCGATTTCGCAGAATCGGCCCGGCAGCACTCGAAATGCCCCTCGGGACAGCAGGGAGGAGAGCTGGGCGAATTCTCACCAGGAGAAATGGTAAAGGAGTTTGACGATGTTGTCTTTGGCTCGGAGCTTGGCAGGATTCACGGTCCCATAGAGACACAGTTCGGGTTTCATCTTATTGAAATTACCAGCCGAACCGAATAAAAAAACGAGCAAAACCGCCACACCGTGCACCAAACACAGACGCCGCATACCCGCTACCGCTGAGCTTCTCGTTAGCTGAGATTTTGAATTTTAATCGTTATACGCTTCACGCAATACACAATACGAGATACGAAATACGAGATACGAAATGTAGGAGAAAGTTATGAAAATGATTCGACAAATTGGCTCGCTGGCGTTTGTGTTGGGGCTTTTCACCTGCATTTTTGCCGGCGTGCCCTGGCACGTAATGGTCGAAGACGACCCGGTCATCCCCTGGTGGCTGCGGATAGCGGTTTTCTCGCTTCTGGGCGGTATCCTTGTGGTCCTCGCAACAGTGGCTATCGAGCAAAGAAAATGTAAGACATCCGCCCAAGCCCCGCCGGCTGCCGGGCCGCAGGCAGAGGTTTTGCTGTTGAATTCCACAGAAATACCCGGCAGAGAGGTTACGGAGATTCTGGGACTGGTGCAGGGCCATACCGTATTTGCCATCTGGCTTGGCAAAGACCTGTCCGCCCTAATCCGGCTGATTCTCGGCGGCGAACTGACCGAATATACAGAGATGATGGGCAAGGCCCGTACAGTAGCTACTGACAGGATGGCCGCAGCGGCGGCCCGGATGGAGGCCGATGCGATAATCAACGTTCGCTATATGACTACAAGCGTCGCCGGCAGTGCCGCTGAGCTTTTTGCTTACGGCACAGCCGTCAAGCTAAGCCAATAGTTCGCCTTTCGGGCCGATATTGACAATAACCTGCAATTCCTTAAGCGCAGTCGAATGGGCGCGGGAATGACAACTACTTAGAGCCTCTAACAAAATGAATCGTTGTACCGAAAGCAAGCGTTTTTCCGCCCGGCAAGGAAGGCGAAACAGGCAATGCAAAAGCATTGTCGATGCAGCCTGACGCCGTCCGGACGGAAAATAAGCCGCTTGAATACAGAGTCATTTTGTTATAGGTTCTTAGAACAGCACTAACAAAGGACAAAAAGAGACGGCTGGAAACTATGAACTTTTACGAGGCCTGCTGCGTATCGGCTCGGCTTTTATATTCTTTCAGCGATTTCAGCCAATCTATCCAGCCGTTTTTGTAAATCTCGCCGGAGACTAAAAAACCGTCGTTATGACCGCCGGTAATCTCGATAAACTCTTTCGGTTCACCCGCCGCTTCGTAAAGCTCCAGCCCGAACTCAAACGGTATAAGCTCGTCGCTTCGGCTGTGAATTACCATCACAGGACAGGCAACCTCTCCGACATAATCAATGGTACTATAGCTGAACTTTGCGAACCACCGCACGGGCATATAAGGATAAAATTTCCTGCCGATATCGACGTATGACGTAAAGGCGCTTTCAATAACTAATGCGGCCGCCTCGACCCTGCCTGCTAATTGTGCAGCGATACTTGCGCCCAGCGACCTGCCGAAGATAATGATATTGCCCGGCGGGATTTTCTTCTCTTCCGTCAGCCATTTGTAGGCGGCCATTGCGTCGAGATACGTGCCTTCTTCGGTGGGTTTGCCGCCGCTGGCGCCGTAGCCGCGATAGTCGAAAACAAAACAGCCCAGGCCCAAGTTGTAAAAGACGTTTATACTATCCAGCCGATGCATCATATTACCGCCGTTGCCGTGGCAGAAAAGCACCGTAAACCCGGAATCGGACGCAGGAATATACCAGCCGTTCAACAGCAGGCCGTCGGCGCTTTCAAAGGTTACATCCTCAAAATCCAGGCCCAGTTCGGCCGGCGTATAGGAAATTTCACGCATCGGCCTATACAAAAATCTCGACTGCATAAAATAAAGTATCAGCCCCAGGCCCAGGTAGGCAATAAATAACACTGCGACAATAGATACCAGCATCGAGCTCACCTTTCGCATCTCACATCCCATATCACGTATCCCGCCTCGGAGGATACGTCTCACCAAGGAAACGCATTTTAATTTGCCCGCCGGTCTAAAACAAGCTACAATTTTGATATGATTAAAAGAAGAAAAACCAGAACCGTCAGGGTCGGTGAGGTTGCAATCGGCGCGGGGGCCCCCATAGCCATTCAGTCGATGACAAAGGTAGCGACGGTGAACGTTGGCCGGTGTGTAAGGCAGATAAATCGGCTTGTCGCCGCCGGCTGCCGGTTGGTGCGGGTCGCCGTCCCTACGCGAGCCGATACCGCCGCTTTTGCAAAAATCGTCCAAAAGGTAAACGTTCCGCTGGTCGCCGATATTCACTTCAGCGCCGCTCGTGCCATCGAGGCGATAGAGGCCGGCGCTGCCAAAGTGCGCCTCAACCCCGGCAACATAAAAAATCGAAAGGACATCCTGCGGATAATAGATGCAGCCAGGATGCACAAAACCGCCGTCCGCATCGGCGTCAACGAGGCGAGTATCAGAAACCTGAAAACCGAGGATGTCCCCGTCGAAAAACGCACTCACTTGATGCTGAAGGAGATGAAAAGATATGTGCAGCTCTTCGAGAACCGAAATTTCACTCAATTAGTCCTCAGTGCAAAATCGAGCGACGTGCTGCGAACCATAGAAATCAACCGCCGAATCGCCGACAGCTTTGACTATCCAATCCACCTTGGCCTGACCCACACGGGACTGCCCGAAGACGCCCGCATACCATCGGCCATCGCCCTGGCCACATTACTTACCGAGGGTATTGGTGACACTATAAGGGTAAGTGCAGCCGGAAATCCGGTTACGGAAGTCGAAATTGCAAAGCAAATTCTAATCGCATTAGGGCTTTACAAACGCTGCTGCCCGCAACTCATAGTCTGCCCAACCTGCGCACGAGCTCAAATTGACGTGATTAAACTCGCCCGCCGGGTCAAAAAGGCGATAGCTGATATTGATAAACCACTGCGTATCGCCGTGATGGGCTGCATAGTAAATGGCCCCGGCGAGGCCGCAGACGCCGATGTGGCAATCTGCGCTGCAAAAAACAAGGGTTACATCTACCGAAACGGACGAAAAATCTCAACAGTGCCTGAAAACAAAATCATCAGTGCGTTACTAAAGGAATTAAAAAACCTGTAACCCCCTGCCTGCCGATACTCGATACAATCGCTCTACCCCGTTAGATAAGAGTAACGTTGGGCATAAAGCATCTACTCTGGAAAATTATCTAACGGAGTCTATTAAACCGGCCACTCTAAGAGCCTATCCGAATAACCGGGTCGTTATGAGGCCGAGCGAAAAGTTCGAGGCCAAGGCGGCAGGGGCAAAATCGCCGCAGGCGTAGCCAAAGCTACGTTGAGGACGATTTTGACCCGACAACGCAGGCATCGGACTTTGCAGCCGGCCGCAATAGAGTGGGTTATTCGGATAAGCTCTAACTATTTCGGTTTTTATTGCCCTCTGATGTATTTGTTCTGGCCTGCTCTTTAGGCGGCCGGCTTCTATCGCTGCCGGCCTTCCGTGCGAAACCTTCAAATTTGCCGAAAATCATCTTGCCCGCCGAGGTCTGCAGCGAGCTGGTTATGCTAATACTCAGGTCTCGTCCAATCTTATCGCGAGCACCCTCAACAACGACCATCGTGCCGTCGGGTAAATAACCGATGCCTTGCTCGGACTCCTCGCCGGGCTTTACTATCCTCACTACCATAGTCTCACCCGGCAAGGCAATCGCCTTCAGTGAATTAGCCAAATCGTTGATATTCATCACGTCAACCTCACGCACCTGCGCGACCTTGGTGAGGTTATAGTCCGTCGTTGCCAGCCGGCCGTGGCAGTGCTTGACAAACACTACCAGCTTCTGGTCAACGCCCACAGCATCTTCGACCTCAGCAATGACGGTGTCGTCAATCTCAATGTCAATCGAAGAATCCACCTGCATCTGTTTAAGTATATCCAGCCCGCGTCTGCCGCGGTTGCGCTTAAGCTTATCGGCTGAATCGGATATCAGGTGCAGTTCGCCGAGAACAAAACGCGGAACAATCAACGGAGCATCAATCAGCTTACTATGACAGAGGTCTGCTATCCGGCCGTCAATAATCGCCGACGTGTCCAGAACCATCGGGCGGGCACCTTTGGTCTGCTTGGCAAATTCTACATAAGGAACCACAAAACGCACGTCGTCCTTGGTCCGCACCACTATACTGATTATAAGATAGCATATACATATCCCCATCATCCACTTGATTGCCTGAAGCGCTGTTTCACTTAGGCCCATACGATAAATCTCGTTTATCATATCCAGCACCGGCGCCAGAGCCCAGCTGATAAACATACCCACCAAAAGGCCGAAGAACACACCCGCCAAGGCCACCAGAGACTTCTTCGGCGTAAAAAGCTCCACCACAAACGCCACTATTGCCAGCCCTATACCGCTCCAAAGAATCACAAAAAAATTCGCTCTTCCCGGCTCGCCGGAAACCGGAAGCGACGTTATATTGACAAGTAAAACCGCAAAAATGGTGACAATAAAAATGAATCTGAAAACCCACAGTAACATAGCTATAAACCTCCCAAAAATATGATGCCGATTTTCCCTTTATAATCTTTCGAAATTATACCCCACCCTTCGGTTGTTATCAATAATCAATAATCAATTTATACACTCTCTACACAAGCCATTATCAATAACCACATTATCACGGCTGCTTATATACTCAAGTCGATTTATGACAATACATTCCGCAATTTTGCGCTTTGCACTTTGATTTTTGCATTTTCAAACTGGCCATCGGCCAGTTTGAGCTATATAGATATCGGCTTATTTGAACCCGCCCCATTAGCCCTTCCTTCTCATTTAACCACCGGTTTCACAGGGGGCCCTCAAAACAGGCAATACGACACACGATATACGACATACGAAATACGCATCACGCATTATTTGTTTAGCAGTAGTCGGTACGACTACTCGTTTAGGGGCATTGCGAGGCCATAAGGCCGAAGCAATCTCAACCCCCTTTTGTCATTCTGCTTGCCCCGTACCAAATAGGCTCTGCCGCCGTGTCCCGCTCCAAGTAGCAAACTGGCGTAACTTGGGGCGGGGTAATTTAGTGCGGGGAACGAAGTGAAGAATCCCAAAATTGTTTAGCCCCCAATCCTTCTGTTTAGGATTGGGGGTTTGTTGCCATGGGGTTACCTATAACGAAACACTACAAAATTACCGCTTGACGAAACTTAGAATCCGTTTTACCATTTATCTAAACTGGCTCTTCAAATGGGATTAAAGAATGGCAACCGGTAATGAAAAACCAAGAAAAAAGGATTCAGCCAAATTAGTCTGGTCCACAAAACCCCGCCGAGCACCGAACCCCAAAGATATAGAATTCCAGACCGCTGAAGTTGTCTTGCCAAATCCTAAGGTAGCTGGTGAACTACCCTTATCATTCCGCGATGGCATTATTGGCGAAGCTGAAATTGATAAGCAAAAGATGAACCGCCTTATATGGGGCGATTGTCTTCTCGCTATGCAGGCCCTTCTCTCCCAGGGCTATGAAGGAAAAATTAACCTTATTTACTCAAACTGACCGATTAGAGGGATTTTGATGGTAGCAATTATCAAAC
>CAYONQ010000030.1:0-26373 GCA_964405375.1 uncultured Pirellulales bacterium | reverse complement strand
TTTTGTTTGATAATTGCTACCATCAAAATCCCTCTAATCGGTCAGTTTGAGTTATTAACATTTCCAAATTCTGCCTAAACCTGATGTTGTCCCTTTCTTTATTTTCAAGAAAATCTATATCTTTATTTGAGATTACTCCAGACTTGGAGAAAAGCCCCTCCAACTCAAACGGTGAAAACCATGTTCTTTTAAAAAGAGTGTATAAATCTTCAAGGAAGTCAACCTTAATCAGACATGCGTTTTCCATCTCAGCATCTTTTATTACCGCACGTTGAAAATTAGTGCTAACAATTACCATATATTTTGCATTATTTTTTCTCTTATGTCTTTTAATTCTTGTAAAGTTTATTCTTCCTTTAGAATCCAATTTGGTGCTCTTGGCATCGACAATAAATCTATAAGGTTCTTTTACCAAGATATCAGTATCTCCGGGTCCTCCTATTTTTTCTGCAACGAAACCCAAAGTGTTAAAATACTCAGTTATTACCTCTTCAAACTTGTCTGGCTTATCACTGGTTTTAGAATAAACTTTTATTTTATCCATAAGAGTTAATTTTTCTTCAACTGCTGCAGGAGGTGGCTTTTTCTCTTTTAAAACTATCTCACCAACTTTAGGAATCGATTCGCGCTTTAACGATAGCGGAGTAAAATCAAAGTAATTAACAAATTCAGTAACCTCAAATTTTCCTACATTTGATATTTGTAAGTAATACCTGTCCTGAAAGTCTTTTAGCAGATTAAACTTCCATTGACCCGACCTTAACTGTATCTTGTTCAAAAATTCCTCGAATACCTCTTTTGGAAAAGTTAGATAGTTTACATCTCCTTCTGCTACTTCGCATAGGCATGCAACAAACAGGTTATCCTTGGAGTATTTTTCATATTCCGTTTTAGTAACTCCAAACCAGAATTTCCCCTTTAGGATTTGAGTCGGTCCGGAATTTTTGTTATATCTCAAATATAGAACAGCACTGGAATTAACTCTTATTACATCGTTTCCCCGTATATTCTCAATGTTATGCCACTGTCTTAAGTAGTTTATTAAATTTTGCTTAGCACTCATTTTCAGATTTCCTCGTGGTTGTTCCACTTCCGGAAAACGGGTCACAAACAGTATCTTCCTGTTTCAGTCCGATTATATTTAGCAGCGCTCGTATCATCTGAGGATGAAATTTGCCTTTGTAGGGATATATCCAGTGGGTCAGATACTGATTTACTGAGCGAGTGCGGTTTTTGCGAACTATATGGAAATAATCAGTATATTTCCCGTCGACAGTCTTAAAATAAGATGCCTTTTTTCTTATTAACGCGGTTGCTTCGGGGCAATTATTGAGTATTTTAAATTGCCTTAAACTGTTAGTAACCTCAAAATCTACACCTAATGCCTTTAACTCCAGTTGAGCTAAAGATAGCTCGTAAATAAATTGGACATTATCTAAAAGAACCAGGTCTTCTTTACTGTTGAAGTTCGTATCGTAGGCCCAGAACTGGTTTTCGGCCCTGTCGAGCATAATTCGGCCTTTTGTCTTAAAAACTTCCTTTGACATCGTAAGTGATTTCCCAAACGAAAAATAAAAAGCGGAGGCAATTATCGCCTACGGCCTGCATTTTGTCAAACACCGTTGATTTTTTCTATAAGTGCCGGCAGCTCGGAGAGGTGGGTTATTCTCCAGGCGCCGGTGGGGAGTTTCTTTCCGGCGTTGGTGTAAGCGGCCTTTAAGACAGCGGTCATACCGGCCTTCATTGCGGGCATAATGTCCTTATCGATGCGGTCGCCTACGAACAGTATGTTTTCCGGCTTTTCGCCGAGCCGCTCGGCGGCGGCTTTGAAAATTCGGATATCCGGCTTTCGAAAATCAAACTCGTACGAATAAACTCTAACCGGGAAGAAATCCAATATACCCGACTGTTCCAAATGTTTGTCTAACGAGCTGCCATTGACGAAGGTGTTGGAAACTATACCAAGGGCAAGTCCTAATTCTTTAAGTTTAGTCAGAGTCGTTTTTATTTCCGGCTCGGCTTTAGCCACCTTGCTCAACGGCTCATACCAAAGCCAGGCAAAATATCGCCATTGCTGCCTGTCGAGCCGAATACCTTTTTTTGTGCCGATACCCCTTAGCAAAACAAGCGAGTTAAAATCCTTCTTTGTTATATTGGAAAGCCACCGCCGCAAACGCAGAGCTATCAGATTTCGCCAGCAGTAGTAATTAAAACTGCCGACACGCTGGCCGAGACCTTGCAGAAAATCATAAGACAATCCGGCACCTTGCTGGAAAAGACGAGTTGTGTTGACCTTGCCGAAGCTCAGCAGCGTCTCGCCGAAATCGAACAGCACCGCTTTTATCTTCTTATCCGGCAATCCCTTTACCTCAATGGCGGTAAATCGTCATCAAAGGCCTCTCTGACCCACTCGAACATCTCCTCATCGGATATGGCCAAGACCCTGTTTTCCGCATACTCGCCGTCAATCTTGTCTTTTATCCTGGTTATACGCGGGTCATGCTTTGGTATTTCAATCTGGTATCTGGCTTCTATCCAGTGTTTGATGCCTGCGGCGCCGGTCTTATCAGTGATTGCCACACTGACAGGGCGGTTAAGTAACTTGGCCGTATCAAAGCAGTTATATATTTCCTCGTCCTTTAGCAGGCCGTCGGCGTGAATACCCGCACGGGTAACATTGAAATCCTTGCCAACAAGCGGATAATTAGCGGGTATTTCAAAACCCAGTTCCTTTCTGGCATACTCGGCAAGCTCGGTTATCGCTGTATAGCTGACACCTTCAGTGAGGCCTTTCAACTGGGCGTGCTCGACCACCATCGCCTCCAGAGGCGGGTTGCCTGTCCGCTCGCCGACGCCGAATATGGAGCTGTTGGCTGCGCTACAGCCGTAGAGCCACGCAGTTACGGCGTTTATCTGGACCTTGTGGAGGTCGTTGTGTCCGTGCCACTCCAGCCATTTGCTCGGCACGCCAACCTGCCGAAGCCCATAAATAAGCTTGGGGATGCTGCGGGGCAGCGCCGCATCAGCCCACGGCAGGCCGAAGCCAAGCGTATCGCAAAGACGAATCTTAACCGGCCTGTCATACTGTTCGGCAATCTTCATCAGCTCGGCGGCGAAAGGTAATACAAAACCGTCATAATCGGCCCGCGTTATATCCTCAAAGTGACACCGCGGAATAACCCTGTTATCCAGTGCCGATTTTGCGATGTCCAGGTAACTGTCCATCGCCTGGGCGCGTGTCTTTCTCAGCTTAAGGAATATATGGTAATCACTTGCCGAGGTCAAAATGCCGGTTTCTTCAAGTCCCATCTGCGAGACGAGTTTAAAGTCAGCCGACACGGCCCTAATCCAGCCGGTTATCTCAGGGAACCTGTAGCCGCGTTCCTTGCACAGTTCCACCGCTTCTCTGTCTCGCTTCGAATATAAAAAGAACTCGCACTGTCGAATCAGGCCGGTGTCGCCGTCTATCTTATGTAATAAATCAAAAACCTTCAGGATTTGCTTCGGCGTGTATGGCGGGCGGGCCTGCTGGCCGTCCCGGAAGGTCGTATCGGTTATCCAAATACTCTCCGGCATATCGTAGCCGACAACCTGGTCGTCGAATACCACTTTGGGAAATTCGGCGTAAGGGAATGTTTCCCGATACAGATTCGGTTTTGTTACATCTACGAGTTTCGGTCTTTTCTTCGCCATATTTATCTCCAGTATGTATTGACGGCTCAATTATTTATCTTGCAG
This sequence comes from uncultured Pirellulales bacterium, assembly GCA_964405375.1. Taxonomy (GTDB): domain Bacteria; phylum Planctomycetota; class Phycisphaerae; order Sedimentisphaerales; family Anaerobacaceae; genus CAYONQ01. The sequence goes on along the minus strand of CAYONQ010000030.1, from coordinate 22,635 downwards.
GCCGTTCGAGATACGTCACGGACAACGAGATACGAATAGTAGCCGAGGTGGGAGTCGAACCCACACGCCCATTACAGGCAGGGGATTTTAAGTCCCCAGCGTCTGCCATTCCGCCACTCGGCCCGGCCCAATAAGCTAACGCATTTTGTCAAATTTTGCAAATTGTTTCCTATGTCATTATTGCTGATTCTTGCGGAATGTCCGATAAAACCGGAACTTATTACAAGCAGGATTAATAGTGGATGATTGGAAGATATATTATATTGGACACGATGTATGCCACAATTGCGTGCTACGCAATACGCACCGCGTTTCACACACGGCGAAGCCGCCGAGGTCTGAATCGGCAAAGAAAATCCCTTAAACGCTTTGTTGTTTGAATGAGCTGAATTCTGCGGTCGAGCCACTTTAGCTGCGAATCACCATCAGTTAAATCCATCGCTTTTCTGACTCTTTTAACGGCGTCGGCGGTCCTGCCCATCGCTAAATAAACGACGGCAGAATCCCGCAGCGCACAAACATCGTCGGGCCTAATATCGAGCGTGTGGCCGAAAAACTGCACGGCATCCTCAAAGCGGTGGTTTATGGCACTAACAAGACCGAGATAGTAATAGGCATCTGCACAGGCACAGTCGAGGTCAACGGCCCTTAGCAGACAATTCGTTGCATAATCGAGGTCGCCGATTGTTAAAAACATCGACCCCATAGAAACCAGCACAGCCGCATCCTCCAGAGAAGCCCGCAGTTCAAAGACCAGATAAGCCCTTGCGTCCTGGGTTTGGTCTTTCATCAAGGCGTATTGAGCCAGTCGATACCTCGGCCCGATTAACGTGTTGTCTTTTTCTAATGCCTCATTGAATAGCCGCACCGCCCGCTCATAGTCAGCGCTATCAAAGGCAATCTCGCCGAGGTAAAACAAGGCCGGTGCGAAATCCGGCTGGAACTCGAGTATTCTGTTGAATTTTTCCTTCGCCGATTCAATATCGCCGGCCTCAAGCAGAAATAAGCCGAAATCAAGGATAACGTCAATGTCACCCGGATTGGCCCGCAGCTCAGCCAGGAAATGTTCCCTGCTGTGGCTGCTATCACCGACGGACCAGTAGGCCTGAGCAATTCGATAGTTAATCTGTGGATGATTTGGCTCAAGTTCGGCGGTTCTCAACCAGCAACGGATTGCCTTCTTATATTGGCCGCGAGCGAAGAGACTGTTTCCGATGTTATAGAAGCATAACGGGCAATCCGAGTTTATCTGCTGAGCGAGGTAGAACATCTGCTCGGCCAGGTCGTGCTGGCCCATTTCGGTATAAGTAATTATGCGATTGCAATAGGATGGTTCAAACGTTGGGTCAAGCTGCTGGATATGCTCGAAGGTCTCGATGGCGCGGTCATACTGGCCCACGCGGGTATAATCAATCGCCAATGAATTTAGTATCTCCAAATCAGTGGGATTTAGCTGCAGGGCAGTCTCGTATTCGCTTATTGCATCATCAAAACGGTTCATAGTATCCAGGGTAAGTGCCTTGTTGAAATGCCACGAGCTGTTGGAGGGATTTATCTGCAGGGCCTCTTCCAGCTCCAGAAGTGCCTGCGGTATCTTGCCGTTTTCGTAGTGCTCAAAGGCCTCGCTGGCCTTACGCTCGGCCTTATCATAAGAGTTGAATTCCATATCCTCGAAAAGCATAACCGCCTCGATTGATTACTGTTCATTGGTCGCCAAGTAGGGGTATAAGCAACCACCTAACGGCGCTATCGCCCATAAAGCACCGCCGGGTTAGCGGTTTTTTGCCGGGGAAACGACCTTGCGGGCGCAGCTAAATTTTTACTGGCAATTCGAGCCATAACGTCTTACAATTACAGAAGTTAGTTAGCAGCACAAAAGGAGTTTCGGCTTACGCCGATTTGGTGCGGGGCTGTTTTTCTGGAAAGCAGCCGGCAATAGTCTTATAATGTGCAACAAAGTCCGGGCGTGCCAAAGGCCGTCAGCGAACAGTATTTAGTGAAACAACTAAATAGCGGTGATATTAATGTTGTTTGGAGAAACGAAACTATGATTAGAGAAATAAAAGGCAGGGTAACAGCCGGCAAGGGCAATTACGCTATTGTGGTCAGCAGGTTCAATGAGTTCATAACAGCCAGGCTGCTTGCCGGTGCGATAGATTCTCTGAAGCGTCACGGCGCCTCCGACGAGCAGATGACCGTGGTATGGGTGCCGGGGGCGTGTGAAATTACACAGGTCTCCAAGAAGCTCGCACAAAGCGGCAAATACGTGGCGGTCATCTGCCTCGGTGCTGTCATACGCGGCCAAACGAGTCACTACGATTACGTCTGTCAGCAGGTGGCTCGAGGCATCGGACAAATCAACTACGATTCGGCGGTGCCGGCGATATTCGCCGTGCTGACCTGCGACACGCTCGAACAGGCGGTCGATAGAGCCGGCACAAAGATGGGCAATGCCGGTGCCGACGCCGCAACGACGGCTATGGAAACAGTCAACGTGTTAGAACAGATTTAACCGGTGTTTAGTCGCTAAATGCTATTCACTGATTACTACTCATTTTCCTGAGGCCGGCGGGTGGATAAAAGAACAAGGGCCAGAGAACTGGCGATGCAGGGGCTGTATCAGCTCGATGTGCAGGGCGGCGAGCTGCTAAAACATTTAGGCGAGTTTTTCACAGAAAACGAGCCCGACGATTCTGTTCGCGAACTCGCCTTTGCCTGGAGCAAAGGGACGTGGGAAAATTTAGCACAATGTGATGAATTGATAATTGCTTCGACAATAAAGTGGAAATTATCACGGCTTTCACCAGTTGATAAAAGCATTTTGAGATTGGCGGTATATCAGTTCAAATTCTGTCCCGATATTCCGCCCAAGGTTGTAATAAACGAGGCCATCGAGCTTGCCAAAAGGTTCAGCACCGCTCAATCGTCTGCGTTTGTCAACGGCGTGCTTGACGCCGTCCTGAAAAAGCTCGTTAGCCGCGAATCACAAGCTACGAACCACGAGACACGGGTATGAGAATAATCGCAGTACTAAACCAGAAAGGCGGCGTGGGCAAAACCACAACAGTGGTCAACACCTCGGCGGCCCTTGCCGCTATGGGCCAAAGGGTAGTTGTCGTTGACCTGGACCCTCAATCGCATACGACGATACACTTCGGCCTCGACGCCGATACTGTCGAAACCGGCTCATACGAGGTCCTTACCCAGTCAGCCAAGTTTCAAGATGCGATTATGCTTTTACGCCCGAATCTCTGGGTTCTGCCTGCAAATATCAATCTCGTCGGTGCCGAGAGCGAGCTGGTGAGCGTGGTCGGCAGGGAAACCATCTTCAGAGAGGCAATCAAAACGGTTGCGGACAAATTCGATTATCTGATAATCGACTGTCCCCCTTCGCTGGGGCTGTTGACTCTTAACGCCCTTGCCGCCGCTGAAGAGATTTTAATCCCGCTTCAGCCGCACTTTATGGCCCTGCAGGGATTCGGAAAGCTGCTGCAGACCGTCGAGCTGGTCAATAAGAGAATCAATCCTGACCTGAAAGTTAAAGGAATTTTACTGTGTATGTTTGACACGAGGGCATCACTTCCGAAGGAAGTCAGGGCCGATATCGAGCAGTTCCTTAACAAGGCACGCGGGAGCAACTGCGCCTGGGCCGAGGCACAGATTTTGCCGGTCTATATCAGGACAAACATCAAGCTTGCCGAGGCGCCGAGCTACGGCAAAACGATTTTCGAATACGAGCAGAATTGTCACGGCGCCGAGGATTACAAAAAAGTAGCCGAATTCATACACACTCAACCACAGCCGCCGCCGCAGAATACCCCCATTGCCGAACAGCAAGCTCGACCCCAAATCAAAATCAAGGCAATCTCATCGCCTGATTCGGAAGAACCATCGCCGGAATCTACACAGAGAATCTCCGGTCAGGAGGAGCTAAATCCATCCTGAACCCTGTTAACTCAAACTGACCGACGGTCAGTTTGGAAATGCAAAATTCAAAGTGCAAAACGCAAAATTGCGGAATGTATTGTCAAAAATCGACTTACATTTAACATTTGCTACAAATCGGTTAGTTTGAGCTGTTAAGAAGATTTATGTTTTCTCGGGTGGAAAAATCTCAGCGAGGGTATGTGTAAGCTGCTGAACCGCCTCGTTCACCTCGTCAGATAAAGATTGACCAAGCTGCGTTTGTGCGGGCTGAACCCCGACAAAATACACATCGACCTTAATGTTCCGGCGAACCATATCGACAAACAAACGCGGTGAAAGCGTGTGCGTGGAGATAACAAGAGAACCTAACTGCTCGGGCTTGAATACTCTTATTGTCCCGGGTGGGGCGCCAAAGTCGATGGCGTCAATAATAAGCAGATTCTGTGGGGCCTTTTCTATGATGGGCTGGATATAATTTTCAGGCACAGTGCCGGCATCTATCAGCTCGGCACAGGTTTTTCCGGTAAGCTGCCGGCAGACCAACGGACCAACCGCATCATCACCCTTTAATAGATTGCCTATTCCGACAATGAGTGTTTTAGAACCGCGTAGTTTATTTAACTGCCTGGAAAATTGTTTATCAGTGCCCGTCATTTTATAGCCGGATGTTCAGTTCGCACTTACACTTGGGGCACAAGATTCGCATAAAGTCACCTGCCTGGACAGCCCTGTCGGGTTGCGGGGGCTGCTGGACATCCTGCGGCTCTGTAGCAAGCAACTCGCCGCTTTTGGCAAGCAGCAGCGAAGGGTTGGTATAGGCCAACGGGCCGAGCTTCTCATAGAGCCAGACCAGATGTTTTTTGGTGCCTATTACCGCACCACATTTTTCGCACAACTGAAGCTCGAATTGGTGAGTTTCGGTCATAGTTGCTCTATCCATATTGGCCAAATCCCACTTGTCCGAGAGCTTTATGCCCGTCTCCGTGGTGCAATTATCGCTGCAGTTACCGCAAAAGATGCAGGCATCGGTTTGCTGGGTGATTATTCTTACCGGCGGGTCGGCCTCGGTATCGTCGGTCATAGTCAGGGCATTTGTCGGACAGACGTTTACACACGCACCGCAGCCAATGCAGCTATCAAGGTCGAATTCCGGTTTGCCTCTGTAGCGCTGCGGCACCACGCAGGGTTCAGCGGGAAACCGGGTAGTAAATCGCGGCGAAAAGACCGCTGTAATCGCCTCTTTTAGTTCTCTTAGTTTCGGCAAACGCAATTTCAAACTCCTGTTTAGTTCATTGTTCTTAGTTCATAGTTCATTGTTTGGAGTTTCGGGAGCTAACGAACGCTTCAAGCCGCTTAACATTTTCGACATTTCAACTAATTTGTCCCGAAGTTCATTAAACCTTGAACGACTAATATAGTTTAACCTTTCAGAAATCTGCAATATAGTTACGCACTCAAAAACCGACCCTCTTGCCATATCCACAAATCTGCTAAAATCTTTTTTAGTCTTTGCCGAACCTTCAGCAATATTCACTGAAATTGATACTGCAGCTCTCCGAAACTGACTTGTCAGACCAAACATTTCTTCTTTAGGATACTTCTTGGTTGTCAAATAGACCTCATTAACAAAATTGATTGACTTTTCATAAACATCCAGTTTTTCAAAATTAAAGCTCATACATCTCTACATCTATGAACCATGAACTACGAACTATGAACTTTCCTTGTCAACTTCTTCTGCGTATTTGTCAACGACGCTGTTTTCCCACAAGGGCACACCCGAGGCGTAAGAGCCCTTGGCGATTGCATGTGCGGCAGTGGGCGAGGTTATCAATATAAACACGGCGCAAATTATCGCTTTTGCACTTATAGAGCCCCAGCCGTGGACAAAGGCAACGCCGACCAGCACCAGAATGGTGCCGAGAGTTACGCATTTGGTCGAGGCCTGCAGGCGGTTGTAAACATCAGGGAAACGAACCAGACCTATACAGCCGAATATGTCAAACAGGATTCCTATGGTTATCACTATGTAGCCAATAATATCAGTCATCGAAATTTCTGCCCTCCAAAAACTTTGCCAGTGCTATAGTACCGATAAAGCTCAAAAGCGCCCAGGCAAGAGCGACGTTGAGGCAGTAACTCTTTTTGGTACCCAGACAGAGAATAGCACAGAAACCCACTATGACTATGCCTAATATATCAATAGCCACGGTCCTGTCGGGGGCGGTGGGGCCGCGACCTATCCTGTAGAGGCACAGGAAACAACAAATAAACAAGCCGATGTAAAATAACGTTGTCATAGTTATGCTTTCCTATTCGAAAATTCTCTTCAGGAACCACTCAAACCTTCGAGCAATAAGCCTGGTTGCCTGCTCGACATCGCTGGATTTGACGTTTATCCAGTGAATATACAAAAAGTTATCCTCTCCCTGCCTAGTCAAATCCACCGTCAGGGTGCCCGGCGTAAGGGTGATGGAGTTTGCCAAAGCGGTAATGCCTGATTCCGTTTTCAGATTCGTTTTTATTTTTACGATGCCGGGTTTTATCGGCATTTTAGGGTGCAAAGCGCGATAGACAACGTCAAAATTGGCTTTTATCACATAATAGAAAAATACCGGCAGATAAACCAATGTCCAGAATATCCGCACCGGTGAGATAAATACAAGGTGCTCCTTGGGTAGTATCTCGTGGAATAAAACCGCAACGATAAAGGCAGCTATCACCCCTGCGGTCATAACCTGCAAGTCGATTTTGCCATCGACAAAGGGCCAGGTGCCTGCTATCCAAACAATAAGTGCCAAAACAAAATAAATCAATCGCCTCATAATTCGTATCTCGTATTTCGTATATCGTATCTCATTTAGTTTTTTCTTTACCTACATACTGTCTGCTATAGCTATCCGCCAATTATCCTGGTTGAGTATTCCAGCCCGTCGGTCAACACCTTTACCGCAGGGTCAAGTATAGCAACTTTCAAGGACGGCACTATCACAAGCAGCCCCATAAGCACGCATAAGCAGGCCAAGGTCATCATTGCAATAAGCATAGAGCCCTTATTCTCTCTTATCTGTTGCAGATTTTCCGGCAGCTCACCGAGAAAAACGTATCTTTGAACCTTCAAGTACATAATTAAAGTACACAAACTTACGAAAATAATTACCGCTGCAAGCCAGTAAAAGTGCGCCTGAATCGCCGCGACCACCAGAATCAGCTTGCTGAAGAACCCGCTAAAGGGCGGGATGCCGACGATTGAAGCCGATGCGACGGTGCAGCAGGCGCGTGTTACAGGCATTTTTTCCGCCAGTCCGCCCATCTGCTTTAGCTGTCTCGTGCCGGTCGCCATCTCGACCGAGCCGCTGGTCAGGAACAACAGGGACTTATAAACAGCATGGTTGACAAGATGGAACAGCCCGCCGAGAATAGCCAGAGAGGCCCAGGCCGGATTGCTTTCTGTGGCGATTAAAGTGGCGCCAAGGCCGATACCGAGGACCACATAACCTACCTGGCTGATGCTCGAATAGGCCAAGAGCCGCTTGAAATCCCACTGGCCTATTGCCAGAAACGCACCGGCAATCATACTTATCAACCCCAGTGCTATTAAGAGCCAGCCGATTTGAACCGAGACACCGAAGACATTGAAAAGCACACGAGCGAGGGCATAAACGCCGAGTGCCTTTATCAACACGCCGGACAGCATTGCGGAAATCGGCGCAGGGGCCGATGGATGTGCATCGGGCAGCCAGGCGTGAAACGGCACCAAGGCGGCCTTCAGGCCGAATCCGGTAATAAACAAGGCAAGGGCAAATGTAAGGCCGGTATTCAGGCCGGAGCTTGCGACCGCTTTAGAGATATAGGCCATATTGAGTGTGCCGGTATTGCCGTAAACAACAGCAACCGCAAAAAGTATAAACAAAGAACCGATGCTGCCAAGGACCATATACTTAAAGGACGCCTCAAGCTCTTCGTGCTCGCAACCAAAGCCGACAAGCGCATAAGATGCGATTGAAGCAATCTCCAGAAATACAAACAAATTGAAAATGTCTCCGGACAGCACCACGCCGTTCATACCTGCAACCATAAGCAAAAACAAGCTCAGGAATTTCGGCTTGGCGGTGTATTGTTCCATATATCTGGCGCTAAAGAGCATCGCAGCGGCACTGACGACGCTAATAACCAAAAGCAGAAGACAGCTTAAGCCGTCAAGGACGAGGTTAATACCGAGCGGGATGGACCATTTGCCTATTTCATAGACCTCGGAGCGGCCGATAGAGGCGAAAGCCAATACCAGCAGTGAAGCGGTCGCCACGTTGGCAAGAACCGTTGCAACGGCTTTGCCTTTTTTACCGAAACTACCGAAAATCGGCAGCAGGAACGCCGCTACCAAAGGCACAGCAACAAAAACAGGCAACGGTGCGGGACTCATCCTTTTAACCTCCTTATGCTGGTGATGTCAAAGGTGCCGTATTTTTCATAGGTTCTAATGCATATCGAAATCATAAGCGCCAGCGAACCTAAGCTGATAACAATTGCGGTAAGTACGAGTGCCTGGGGCAGCGGGTCAACACAGCTATTAAGGAAGCCGCTTGTGATTTGCACCGACCCCGGCTCGAGATAACTTCTGTCGATTATCGGTGCCGTACCGCCGGAGCGAAAGCCGAGCATAATCAGGAAAAGATTGACGGCATATTCCATAATCATAATGCCGATGACAATCTTGACCATATTTTTTTTGGCGACTGTACAATACAGGCCAATCATAAACAGTAAAAAGCATAAAGCAAAAAGCATTTGTTTTACTCCTCTTTATCAGTCGATTTCCCGGGTCTGAACGTCGAAAGAGCAAAAATTACCAGGAACAGCGACGCAGCGACTTTCAAGCCGATGGCAAGGTTCGACAACGGTATAGTGCCCGCACTTATAAGGTTCAAAGCTTCTCCCGGCAGATATTTTTGATAAAGGAAATTGACGAAGAAAGAACCGCCGAAAACCAGTCCCAGAATCGCTATCAGGATAAACAAAAATGCACCCAGACAATCAAGTCTTGAGGCGGCGGTCCGGGAGAGGTTTTCCTCTACAAATTCCCTGCCGAAGGCCAGCATAAGCAATACGTATGAAGAGGCCAGAATCACGCCGCCGGCAAAACCGCCGCCCGGAGTAAGATGGCCAAAAACGATAATGTAAATACCGAACAGAAAAATCAACACCTTGACCCAACTGGCGATGGTCTTTACTATTACTGTCATACCTTTCATTCGTCCACCTCTCCCAGCAGTTTTTTAGGCCTTTTCCGCAATATAACGGTTGCCCCGATAATCGAGGTGAACAGCACCGTTGCCTCGCCGAGCGTATCGTAGGCACGGAAGTCCAGAATGACCGAGGCCACAAGATTTGCCGCTCCGGTCTTCTGCAGACCTTCTCTAATGTAAGTCTGGGAAGCAGCGTCGGGCACCTGGGCAAAAATCGGCGTGCCGAAATCAGGCAGGGTCTCAAAGACCTCTATGCCGACTAATGCAATCACCAGAACAATCACCACCGAGACGACAACGCCGAAAAATTCCCTGTCGCCGGCGATGAAGGTCAGGTCGCGGGAAATGGTCGCCCGAATAAGGAGAATCAGGCCCAGAACCTCAACGACAATCTGGGTTATTGCGATGTCGGGAGCACACAGGAATAAAAACATCAGGGAGGCCCCGAACCCGATTGCACCAATGCAAATCACCGAGCTTAACAGATTTCTGGTCTCTACCGCGATAATTGCAGCGATTATTATAAACAGCATCAAGACAAAAAATATGCTCATATTCGCCTCACCAAACCTTACAAACTATAAGCAGAATCACCAGTAACCCCACAATTACCCAGGTCAAATACATCGGCAGCAGGCCGCAGTGCAGCCACCTCAGGAATTCTGTTAAGGCAAGGCCAATCCTTGCGCTTTGGTCGTAGAGGTCGAAGTAACCTTTTTCCTGGCCGTTGTAAAGCTGCTTTAAGCCGCCCATAGACGAAACCGTTTTGTAAAAATGCGTTCCGGGTATTATCATTTGCTCGTTGGTCTGTGCCTCACCGCAGGTCCAGGTCGGCACGGTTCGGGCTTTTTTTGCCAGCGAACCAACCAGCAAAATAAGAAGTCCAAGGACAATGCCGACTATTATCAGAGCTGTGGCCAGAGTCGAATCCCAGGTGCCGAAAATTGCGGTCCCCGGCTCTATATTCAAGGCAGGATAAATGAACAGCTTCAGCGGCACGTGGTAAAAGACCCCGAAAAACACACACAGCAAGGCAAGCACAACCATAGGAAGCGTCTGTAGGGGCGAAACCTCTTTCACATTCTTCAGACCGTCCGGCAGGCGAGAGAGAAATGCCGAGTGTATGAGTTTCACAAAAGAGGCGAGGGTAAGGGCGCTTCCGAACATAGCAGCGATAAGCCAGATGGGCCATAGTGCAGCCGCCCCGCCGGTTTGTACCGTCCCCATCTGAATTACGCCTTGATAAACCATCCACTTGGAGACAAAACCGTTGAACGGCGGGATGCCGGAAATACTTAAGGCGGCAATCAGGCAAGTGATAAAGGTAATCGGCATTTTCTTGCCCAAGCCGCCGAGCTTATCCAGCTCAGGTGTCCCTGCCGCCTGCTCAACGGCGCCGCCGCAGAGGAACAGGCAGCATTTATATATTGCGTTGTTTAGCATATGAAATACTCCGCCGGCAATACCCACGGGTGTACCCGTTGCTATGCCGAGGACCATATAGCCGACCTGGCTGATAGCGTGATAAGACAATAGTTTCTTTAGATTGTGTTGAACCATTGCAATCATCACGGCAATAATAATGGTGGCTGCGCCTATAATTGCCAGGATAACGCTTAAAACGCCCTGTTCGAGTATAAAAATCTCCCGCACAGTTATAACCAGAAGATAAATGCCCAAAAGCTTATCAATCGCAGCAGGCAATAGCGCCATTACAGAAGCCGGGGCATAAGCACCGGCGGTGGGAAGCCACGTATGCAAAGGCAATGCACCTGCCTTGGTAATGGCGGCTGTCATAAGCAGCAAAAAGCCGATAATCGGAACGGCTGAAGTAGTTGCTAAACTAATATCGGAAATGACAAGTGTGCCCGACATCGCCCATACCAATAACACTCCCAGTAAAAAGGCCCCGTCGGACGCCCCTATCATTGCAAAACTCTTCGTCGCTGCGAAATTGGAATTTTTCCCGCCCGTTGTTATCAAAAGGTATAACGAGGCGGTTACAATCTCCCAGAATATCAACAGGAATAACAAATGATTGGAAAGCAGTATCCCTGCTGAGCTGCCTATCGTAAGCAGGATGGCGCCATAATAAATGTTCGTTGCTGGTGATTTTAACGAATACAGGGTTATCAACACACCGAAGCCCATAGCAAACATCAGTATGAATGCCCCGAGCGGCCTGGCGCTTAAAAGCAAACTCAGGTCCAGATTGCCTATCTGGAGGATAGAAACCGCATAGTCAAGCCGGCCAAGAGTAAATATACGGACCGCTAATATGAAAGTGATGACAGAAATAATCAGTGTTAATGCCCTCGATAGCTGCTTTACCCTGTTCGGCAAAAACAGCAGCACAAAACCTGCTATCAGCGGTAGAAAAACTATATTTCGCAAAATTTCAGCCAATTTGTAAATCCCCTATCTTCAATCCGCTCACACCAAGTTCTTTCTTAATTTGCGTTGTTCTCTCACGACTCAGCCGCAGCAGCGCCTCGTAGTCGTGTAATACACTGTTGTTTTGGTCAACCACGGCCAATCTTTCGGTACAGCTATAGCAGGGGTCAACCGCTGCAAGTGTAATTGTAACGTCAGCAATATGCTCGCCGATGCACGAGGCCTTAAACGAGGGCACGTTGACGAAACTTGGTGCTCTAACCTTGTGTCGGACGGGTCTGTTGCCGCCGTCGCTGCGGACGTAATGGAACGTCTCTCCTCTCGGTGCCTCAACGCGTCCGACCACCTCGCCCGGCGGAATCTCCTTGACCTCCACGGCGACAGGGCCGGCCGGGAGCTTTCCTACCGCCTGCTTTATTATCTTGGCCGACTCTATAACCTCCAGTAAACGCACAACCATCTTCGCAAAGACATCCCCTTCGGGTCGGCTGATTACGTCCCAGTCCAAATCAGCATAGGCCGCATATGGTTCGTCACGCCTTACGTCAATGGCGACGCCACTGGCCCTTGCCGTAGGCCCTGTTACTGCAAATTTGATGGCATCTTCCTTGCTCAATACGCCCACACCCTTCAGGCGAGCGTGCAGAACAGGGTCATCGGTTACCGCCTTGACGAGCATATCCATCTTCTTTTCGATTTTGTCCATCTCGCCCACAATCTTGGGCTTTAGCTCGTCGGGGATGTCTTCCCTGCAGCCGCCGACCTTGACGTTTCCGTAGTTGTTTCTATTGCCGGTTATCTCCTCCAGCAAATCGAGCACCGGCTCACGATACTTCCAGGCCCACATAAAGACGGTGTCATAGCCGATGAAATGCCCCGCCAGCCCCGCCCATAGGATATGGCTGTGGATGCGTTCAAGCTCGTTAATAATCGTTCGCACATACAAAGCACGGTCGGGTGGTGTTACGCCGGCAAGGTCCTCGACGGCCTGCACATAAGCCAGAGGATGCGAAGCTGAGCAAATTCCACAGATTCGGGAGACCAAAAACGGCACCTGGTCGAACTGCAGCGATTCGCTGATTTTTTCTATGCCGCGATGGTTGTAAGATATTCGCATATCGATGTCTGTTACGATTTCACCATCGACGGTCAGCTGGAAAAATTCCATCTCTTCCTGCAGCGGATGAAATGGGCCAACCGCAAGAACCGGCTTCGAAAGTTGGATGGTTCGACAGGCAGGGGACTTAACGGGTGGGCGGTTAGATGGTTCGCCATCCGGACGTTTTGCCGGCATCTTCGCATCTTTTCTCAACGGATAAACACCTTCGGGCCAGTCATCGGACAGGATTAAACGTCTCATATCGGGATGATTTTTGAAATCGATTCCCAATATGTCGTGGATTTCTCTTTCTACCCACTCGGCAGCCGGCAAAAACGGTGCAATAGATTCGATGGCCGGATTCTCCCGGTCCCGGATGATGGCTTTTAAGGTAACCATACAGCCGGTCTGGTCATACGAATAATGATAGAGGACCTCGAACCAGTTATCAGAATCGATACCCGTGGCAATTACGAACCTTAAAGGCACATCTTCAAACAGGAACTTATTGATGGCGTGGCTGTTTTCGGCCTCGCAGGTAAGGCATATCCTGTTGGCCATCGGCTGCTCTGTCGCTGTGAGCTTATCTTTTATTTCTGATAATTTGTTGTTCAGTTGTTCCTGGTTCATATATGCGTCCCGCTATAAGGCCGACAGTGCCTTCACTATGCCGGATATCATCGCCTCCGGCTTCGGCGGACAGCCCGGCACATAGGCGATAATTGCGTTGGGGTCGATTTCTTTGATTATCTTATCTACCGGCCCAACCATATGATAGCCGGTGGTGAATATCCCTTTATCACAAGCACAGGCGCCTATACAAAAGACAACGCACGGCTTAGGGGTCTGGCGATAGACCTCCCGCAGCCGAGGCGCCGCCTGGGCGGTAACTCCGCCGGTCACAAGCAAGGCATCAGCGTGTCGCGGTGAGCCAACTAATTTGATGCCAAACCTCTCGACATCAAACTTTGGCGTTAACAAATCGACAATCTCGATGTCGCAATTGTTGCACGCACCGGTATTAACGTGAAACACCCACGGCGACTTCTTTAATGACCATATCTTCCAGCTCATAACTCGTATCTCGTATCTCGTGTCTCGTGGTTCATCTTACAGCCAATTGATACCATAGTTATTACCTATCGTCGCCAGAATAATAGCAACGGCCAGAGCAATCCCGCAATAAACCCAGAAAAACTTCATTGCCTGGTCAATTCGCATACGCGGATTGGTATTCTTTATCAAAATCAGCAGGACTAATATCAGCACATACTTGCCGATACCCCAGACCAACGGCATTGGCGCATTGCCAAACCCGCCTAAAAACACCATTACCAAAAACAACGGCAGCGCCACGAGCATCATTGCCTGTGTAAGTTTCCAGATTGCAAGAGGCGCAGCCGAATACTCCATCAAAACACCGCTGCCGAGCTCGGTTTCCGCCTCGGCCATATCAAACGGCACAAAGCCGAGCTTGGCCTGAACACACAAAAGCGCAACCAGAAACGCCACCATCCCGGAGATGCTAAGAGCCGACGCCTGCTGAGCGATTGCAGCTAAATTGAGCTGGCCGCCGGTCTTTATAACCACCACTACAAAGGCCATCACTAATGACAGCTCATAACCCATAACCAATTTCATTTCCCTGCTTGTGCCGACCGCTGCGTGAGGACTGGCGCTGGCGCTGCTGCCGAGAATCAACGCCAGAGACGGCAGCACCATCAGGTAAATCGCCACGATAATATCACCTATAAAGGCCGTTTGAGTCAGGGCCGTCCGCCACAGCATCGTCGAAAGCAGCAGCACCCCCGCCAGACCGACGACCGGCGCCGCAATAAACACCGCCCTCTGGGCGTCCTGTGGCACAAGGACCTCCTTGCCCAGAAGTTTCACAACATCGTAAAATGGCTGAAGAACCGGCGGGCCAACTCGCCACTGCACAAGGGCGCTGACCTTGCGAACTATCCATGAAGCAAACAGCCCTAAACAGGCAGTAAATAAAAAGCCCGGAAAGATAATAATCCAGAACAAACCCTGCAACGCCTCAGTCATTTCTCTGCCTTTTCCCTTAAAAACGGTTCCCAGAGAACGCCGCCGGTGACCTTGACAACGATATCTTCAAATACCTCTACCAAATCGCCTTCTTTGGCTATATCAACTTCTCTGTAATCTATACTTCCATCTCCGCAAGTATTAACACACAACGGCTTTTCACCTTCTCCTAATCTATCTTTGCATACATCGCAAACGCTGCTTGGAAAAGGTATTAAATCGGTGTATATAGTCCCAAAGGGACACGCAATAGCACAGCTGCCACAGCCGGTGCACAGCATATTCGCACGCTTAAGGACGCCGGAATCATCGCTGTCGCTCGGCACTTTTTCCAATGCCTCCTGCGGGCAGGCCTTGACGCACGGCGCCGCTTCGCACCTGCGGCAAATCAAAGCAAAACGAATCATCTCCAGCAAAGAGTCGATTCCCTTGTTCTGGGGATGATGCTTGTATGAGCACTGCACCTCGGACTGTCCCTGAGTGGTGCATTTAGCCAAATCGATTACTAACTTTGCAGACATAATTTTAATATCTCGTATTTCGTATCAGTCCCAGATATCCGGATATTCTTTTATCTGGCCGTAGGCAAAAACGGGGCCGTCCTTGCAGACATAGTATTTGCCAATCATACAGTGCCCGCATTTACCTACTCCACAACTCATATTCTTTTCCATCGAAAGATAAATGTTTTCGGCCTGGAATCCAAATTCCAGCAGCTTCATCGTTGCGTATTTCATCATAATCGGCGGGCCGCAGACCACCACCACGGCGTTTTTAATATCCACATCGTCTTTCTTCAGTATCGTAGTTACCACGCCGACATTGCCGCTCCAGTCGCCGTCTGCTCCATCAACAGTAAGTTTTATCTTCACGCCGTCGATTTTCTGCCAGGAACCGAAAAGCGTGTTTTTGTAAATAAAATCATCCGGCGTTTTGGCCCCGAATCGGCAGACGACCGACTTGAAATCCTTTATTCTATCGACCAACGTCAAAAACAAAGACCTTATCGGCGCCAGACCCACGCCACCGCCGACGATATACACCTCTTTGCCGACAAAATCGGCAAGCGGGTAACCGTTACCGTAAGGCCCGCGAATGCCGACCTTCTGTCCCTTATCACAGTTGTGCAACAAGTCCGTAACCAAGCCGGCCTTCATAATGGTAATCTCCATCTTCTCGGTATCCGCCGGCGACGAGGAAGGCGTAAACGGCGCCTCGCCGACACCGGGCAAAGTCAGCTCCACGAACTGGCCTGTTTCAAACCTGAAAGCCCCCTCCGGCACAACGACAAAGGTCTTAATCGTCGGAGACTCATCTATAATATCAACAATTTCACCATTTATTGGCTGGTAAGGATTTTGACTCATTTTGCAACTTTCGCTTGCTTCTTATCCTTATCTTTGAGCTCTTCGCTCAGTTTCTTTAGAACCTGCCGGATATCCATCCCGCCGACACCGGCGTCAACACATCTGCCGCAGCCCACACACATATCGAGGCCGTATCTATCAAGAAAATAAACAAACTTGTGCATAAGACGGTGCTTGATTCTATCGCCGAGCACTTTGTTAGGGTTTGCACCGCCGGCCACGGCGGCATAGGCCTGCCTCATACAACTGTCCCACATCTTCATCTTGGCAAAGTAATCCTTCTGCCTGGTATCGTAAAGGTAAAAACAATGACAGGTAGGACAGATTCTCGTGCAGGCCTGACACTCGACGCAGTTTTTCGCTTCGACATCAAAAACCTCGGAATCCGTGCTGTTTTCCATAACTTCCTTGATTGGTGTATCGAACTGGTATTCAGCGTTGTTTTGCTCAAGCTGTTTTTGTGCCTCGGCCCTGTTTTTATCCCGCTCAGCCAAAAGCATCTCAGGGACATCTGTAAAAAGCCGGGAATGTTTCTCTATAAAATCTTCGCCCTTTTCCGAGCCGGCCTCGATGATAAAGCCATCTCTCGCCTGCGAAACATTTAAATCGAACCCCTTTTGAGCAAAGACCTGCCCATCAAAAAGATTACAAAAACAGCTCTCGCCGGGCTGGGAACAGTCAGACGAGATTATAAACATACTTTCACGTCGCTTCACGTAAAAGGGGTCCTGAAATTCCTCCTCTGCAAAAACCTTGTCCAGAATTTCGATGGAGCGCAAATCGCAATCCTTAAGCCCAAACACGGCAAACGGTTTTATCTCTTTTGGCTCAAGCGGCTGTGGTGAAGTTGCAGCCAGCTCACATACCGGAAACAAGAAATCTTTTATCGGTGTACAGGTGCGTATGTTGTTAAATTCCACCGCAGCCCCGGCAGAAGGGTCATATTTACTATATATATAGTAATCCCCGCTTCTCTTCGGGACGTAAAGGTCCGTCTCGCCGGCAACAGCGTCTAAAAGCGTTTTTAATTCACCTACAAAAACCGTCTTCATCTTTCTCACCTAAAATCCGGCGATTTAGCCCGCCGGCATATAATACGGCAGGCGAGCAAGGTCCATTGCAATGTCAATAGTTATTACCTTAACCTTCTTGGGGACCGTTACATAACAGGGCGAAAAATTCAATATGCCCTTTACACCCGCTTCAACCAGCGAATCGGCCACCTGCTGAGCCGCATCTCGTGGAACAGCTATAATCCCGATGTCGATTTTTCGCTTCTTCAACGTCCGAACATTTGAAACATCCTCAATCGTAATGTCCTTTACTTTTCTGCCGATTTTTTTAGGGTCGCTATCGAATGTGGCAACGATGTTAAAGCCATATATCTCAAAGCCGGTGTATGCCAGAACCGCCGAGCCCAGATTACCAACCCCGACCAGAGCCGCCTTGCGAACAACATTGAGTTTGAGAATTTTGTTAATTTGCTTGATAAGCTTTGTGGTGTCATAGCCCACGCCGCGAGTCCCGAAGCCGCCAAAATACGAAAAATCCTTCCTTATCTGCCAGGGATTGACCCCGAGGAAATCGGCTAATCGCCGGCTGGATACGCTTTGTTGTCCTTGTTCCGACAAAAATAGCAGGCCCCGCAGGTAAATCGGCAGCCGTCGAATAGTCTCGTCCGGAATCTTATGGTATCTCATAAATTCTACTACGGATACTTGGTGCTTGTGTTCACATTCACAAATTAAAACCGCAGCTTATAAAACGGCTGTATATCTGTCAAGAAAAAATGGCTATTTAGCCAATAAAATCTACTTATCTAATCTCTTCGCAAATATGAGGTTGCGGTGCATACTCAATAAAAGCACACAAAATAAAGATTGCCAGGAATGTTGGTATTGCGCAAATTGCCGTTTTCACGTTTATTTTTTGACGCCTTTCCAAATAATTTTGCAAGGGACTTTCTGGAGGGCATATTAGCCGCCGGTGGGGGGGGATTGGGCGATACTGGATTCGAACCAGTGACCTCACGGGTGTGATCCGTGCGCTCTAACCAGCTGAGCTAATCGCCCGGCATCAGCTTACATAAAACTATCGGCAGTATAATTTGTCAAGCTTTAACTGCGGCTTCAACAGCGCTTGCGATTAAGGCGACTTTGCCGATAAGATGTTAATCCGTCCGAGCTTAACACCCTTCTGGCTGACTATGTTTTCCGCTGTCTTGTTTATTTCGCCAACTTGCCCCCGCAGCACAATTACCTCCATACAATCGTGCTCATCAAGATGAATGTGCATAGAGCAGATAGTCTGCAGAAGATGCGAATGCTGCAGGTCGGTCAGCTTTTCCATCAGCTTAGTCGAATGATGGTCGTAAACCAGAAGTACTCCGGCGACCGCTTCGGCCTTTGGATTGCCTATATGTTCGGCACTTAGCTGCTGACGAACAAGGTCGCGTACGGCCTCGGAACGGCTTTGATAACCCTGCTTGGCGATGAGCTTATCGAACGCCGAAAGCAGCTTTTTGTCCATTGATACGCCTATTCGCTCAACCTGCTCCATCGTTTTCTCCTGACAGCAGCGATATTAACATAAATGCTTCTTACCACTTAAAACCGACAGATATTCTACATAAGGAAAATTTTTTTTGAAAGTAGCAAATTTTTTTTATTGACAGGGTAGCACGATTTTGCTATTTTTATGCGCCGACGTTAAGCCCTGAATGGCTTAAACATATTTATCAATATATATTTTGGAGGAGTTAACTATGAACAGAAATGTGGTTTTGGCAACAACGCTGTTACTGATTTTTGTTGCCGCAGTAAGAGGTGATGAACCAACCGTTGCTGAAGTTACCCACTGGGAGCTTCAGGCGGTCGATGCGGATGGCGTCGGGACCTATAGCGCCACTGACAAAGTCATCATCACTGGCATTGTCCTTAATAATCCCGAAGAAATGCTCAATCCCACACCTGGGACAGGTTTTATGGGTGGCCAGTGGCAGATTTACATCCAAGGCGAAGCCGACGACCACGCCGGCACCGCCGTCTATATGGGGCAATATTACGCTAAGGTGGGCGGTTCAGGAAATTACACCGACGAGCAGTTGCTCTCTGAATTGTGTCGTATAAACCACGACCCGAACACCGGCTACACATTTGCCGCCGGTGATAGGGTAAAAGTGACCGGCTGGTATAAATTCTACAAGGGCAAGATTAACGTCAATGAGAAGCACCAGGTTGAGCCAATGTTTGATTTTGAGGTTGAGCTGCTCGACCCGGCAACTGGGCTGCCTCAACCAGAACTTATCACCCTCGATATGGTAAAGGACAGCAATGACCAGTATATTTTCGACCAGACCAGACTGACCGGATGCGAATACTACCAAGCGAGATTGGTGCGGGTTAATGACGTCAACATAGTTGATCCTAACTACTGGGTTCCTGATGGGACTATCACAATCAGGGATAAATCTGGCCGAACGTTCCCGGTAAAACTCGGTATCGGTGATGGCTTCACAAGGTATGCTTTTCCGGTGGGCCAAATCGACGTTATAGCGATTTTCGACCAGGAGAATCCTTCTTCTTCTCCACCATTCAAAGGTGGATACCGGCTCTGGGTGACCAATTATGACGGGAACGGCCTGGTATTAACAGACCGCGGACACAAGAGAGGAAATCTGCCTGGCGACATCAATACGGACTACCAGGTGGATTTCATTGACTTCGCTGAGTTCGCAGAGAATTGGCTCCAGCAGAGAGCCGGCCTGAGCGGCTGCGGCGAATAGTCCTTGTGCCATCAGAAACCGAACTTACGGGAAACAAAGAGTCAGCTTAGCGCAGCAGCAAGGCGACCCATAGCCGCCTTGCTGCCGCCGATTGTGGTGATTTGTTTTGACGAATGAAGCAGGGCTTCACATTAATTGAGTTACTGGTTGTTATCACCATCATAGGGGTTCTGATGGGAATACTGATACCCTCGCTGTCACGAGCAAGGGAACAAGCCAAAATCGTCACGGTTAACGCTGAGCTTCGCCAAATTGGTCTCGCTCTGGAAATCTACTTTGAAGACAACCAGAAGTTCCCTCCTACCCAAGAAGACTGCATCAGCGGCAGGTTGACTGACCACTTGTATCAACTCCCAAAGGTTCTGGCAACAGGCGGGTATCTACCCCCGATGCCAAAGACGAACCCTATGTCAACGATTATGGAGGACCGATACAATCGAGGACACACTTATAAATACCGAAGCTTAGGCGAAGTAATCAAGGACAGAGACATCATTGACAAGTGGATAAAAGCAAAACTCTGGATACCAAATCACTTTCCCGCAAGCAGCAGCATTGACCCCAACGAAGGCGGGTGGTATCCGAATAAGAACCGCCCGCACATGTTACAGTCGCCGGTGACTTGGGCCATTTTTAGTCTGGGACCAAGATTCAGCGAGGAATGGCTTGAGGAAAAATTGGGCTTCGAAAACAGATACCCCGTCCCAAAGGAGTTGTGGTACACCCCAAGGCAGCGCAGGGGCTTTATTGTAAGAATGCGGTTGAGAAAAGGTCAACATATCGGCTCGTTTGAGACTAAAGGGTAAATGAAAAATCTTTGTCTTCCACACATACTGATACTGTTAGTCGCATTGAGCGGACATCTACCTGGGTGCAAAAATAAAGACCCCGGAGAAAATCAATCTGGAATTGCTGTTACCAATTCGTATCTGCAATGTGTAGTCAAGGACCTCTGCGGCGACCAGATAAACATTCTCTGTTTGACGCCGCCGGGTATGTGCCCGGGACATTTTGATATTTCACCGGGCCAGGTGAACGAACTTTGCAAATGTAGGATATTGCTGCGTTTTGATTTCCAAAATGGCATTGATAAGTCCCTATCACGAATAAAAGACAAAGGTCTAAAAATAGGTTCTGTGCGGGCTATGCCAGGTTTGTGTGTGCCTGAGACCTATCTTGCCGCTTGCCGGGATGTCTGTAATATCCTTTCGGCGCAATATCCTGATAAAAAGGTTCGATACAACAAAAGATTAAAACAGATAGAAAAGCGTCTTGAAGATCTGAGCAATAAGTTTCTTACGAGTATAAAACAATCCAATCTGAAAAAAACTAAAGTCCTCACATCAAACCATCAGGTTGAATTTGCGAAGTGGCTCGGGTTAGACGTGGTTGCCACATTTGTCGGTAGTGACACTGAAACAGCCGCCAATATAAATCAATGTCTTCAAAAAGCCAAAAGCGGTACAGTAAAGTTTGTAATAGCCAATAAACAAGAAGGCACAGCGCTTGCGGAGGCTTTGGCTGAACACATAGAAGCTAAAGTTGTAGTATTTAGCAATTTCCCTAATACCAGCAATGCTCAAGCGGAATACGAAGGATTCGACAGACTTTTACAGAAGAACATCCAGGCACTATTTGAGGCGGCTAAATGATGACAGGTAGTTGCTTACATCTTTCAGACATTAAAATCAAACGGTCCGGACGTATTATTCTCAACATCGATAATCTCCAAATAGCTTCCGGTCAATTCGTTGGCGTAATCGGCACAAACGGCGCAGGCAAGACAACGTTTCTAAAAGTCTGTTGCGGTTTGATAAAACCCAACCAAGGCACGATAAAATTTGACGATGCAGATTTAGTCACCCTTAGCAGTTGGAGCAAAACAAATTTGCGAAAACGCATCGGCTATATCCCTCAGGCAACGGAGTATAACGCTGAGCTACCCTTTACCCTACGGGAAGTGGTCGCTATGGGCAGAACAAGTGTAAAACCTTTATTTTCCCGGCTAAACAGGGAAGATTTTGAATATGTTGATTACTGGATTGACAGGCTCGGCTTAGCTGAGCTGCGGAATCAGACATTCAGAAGTCTCTCCGGCGGTGAACAGCAAAAAGTTCTTATAGCTCGTGCAATGACGCAGGAGCCGGCAATCTTGATGCTTGATGAGCCCTGTTCAAATCTTGACTTCAACTGGAAATATCAGATTACAAATATTATAGATGAACTGTACCAACAAACGAATATTACCGTTTTAATGATTTCTCACGAAACAAATCTGCTGCCTTCAAGTGCGAATAGAATTATTTTGCTGCATGAAGGAAAAATATTGGTTGATGGTACCAGTGAAGATGTTTTTAAATCCGATGCGATTGAAAAAGCCTACCAATGCAGAATTGAAACGCTTGATATTGATGGGCGAAAATATACTATCAGTAAAGGTGCGGGCTAAAACTGTTAAAGTAATATGGATTCATTTTTTTATTTAGTCATATTTGCCGGTGCGATTGCGGGAGCCAGCACAGGGCTGTTGGGAGTTTACATTGTCGGTATGCGTATGCCGTTCATAGGCACTTGTATTTCGCATGCTGCAATGGCTGGAACTATTTTTGCTCTTCTTCTTGGTCTTAACCCAACTGTTGGAGCCATAGCAGCTTCAATGATAACCTCAATGAGTCTGGCGGCAATTCGGCCACACAAATCCAGGCTGGATACAAATGTGGGTCTGGCAATACTTTTTTCCTTGATGCTTGGCCTAACGTTTCTCGG
>CAYONQ010000029.1:0-27856 GCA_964405375.1 uncultured Pirellulales bacterium | reverse complement strand
TGCGGCTGAGTTCATTGTTTTTAGCACGATACCCGATTTTAATATGGTGCCTGGAGAGCCGGAATTTTCGAACTGTGTGATGGCCTTCGGTGATTCTCATCGTGACTACCGCTCGCACGGGCCGACCCATATTCTGACATTGTTTGCAGCCAGATATAACAATGCCTATGCGCAGTGGCTTGCCGATGAGATGCTGCTGCGTGGCATTGGTACTACAGATATAGATTACCGTGCGTGGGGGAACCTGCTATGGTACGACGATACCGTAGGGCCGAATTCTCTTTCAGAGCTTCCGACATTTAAGCATTTTGAGGATATTGGTATGGTTACGAGCCGAAGCGGCTGGGACGAGGATGCGATTATGGTGGGGTTCAAGTGTAGCGACTTTCACGGACATAAACTTATGCCGTATTATGAAAGGCAGCACGATGAGGCATGGAGCGACTATCACGGCATTAAGGACAGGCACTGTCACCCGGACGTGGGCAGTTTCCAGGTCTATGCGCACGGTAAGTGGCTGGCTACCGAACCCGGTTATGCAAAGCCGAAATATACATACGACCACTGCACAATTCTGGCCGGTGGACTTGGCCAGCTCGGTGAAGGCGGCAGCTGGTTCAATCAAATCGATGTTATAGATGCAAAGGCAACCAGCACCATAATCAAGGCCGAAAGCACCACAGAATATGACTATATTATCGGGGATGCTGAGAATATCTATCGCGATTTGAATTTGAGCAAGTTTTATAGACACTTTGTCTATATCAAGCCGGGCGTCATCGTGATTGTTGATGAGCTTGAGGCAAGTCCCTCTTCGAATTACTTCGAATGGAGATTGAGGACGACGCATAAGAGAGCGGAGTTCGTTGATAATATGAATATCAGCAAGCAGAACGATGATTACTACATCATAGAGAACAACAACGATTCTGACGTTGTGGTTATGGATGCTCATTTTGTTCATCCCGGGCTTGTGAATTTTTCGACCGGCACGATTGGGGGGGCCGAGTTTCTAAAAGCCAATTTTGATAGCACCAGCGGCGGAGATATGCTGGCAACGATTCTGCATCCGAGACGAGATGAGGAGTCGGCAAGCTCGATTACATCATCTTCGTTTGTGGATTCTGTGCTTTATCTGACTATTGAAATCGGTGCTGAAACAATAAACGTGGAGCTTGACTTGAGGGCACAGGAGGTGACAATTTATTAAGGGATAAAGAATTAGTTTTGAGTTTTTAGTTTTGAGTTAGTTGAATTTGCGTTTCGTGAAACAAATCCCGCATTTCGCTGAGAGGTCTTGGCGAAGCGGGATTTTTTATTTTGACCAAGATTGTGCTTTTGGCTATTGTATGGGTGAGCCGGATGCCGGCTTATAGGGTGTGGGCAGCGATAAGGAGAAATAGAGAGTTGATTTGTCTGAACGGGTTTAATTAGACGTGGAGGCATTATGAAATTAAGAAAGGCGAAAAAGTGCGTGGCTGGATTGGTCCTGCTGTTGAGTGTGTTTTTTCAGGGAGAAGTATTTGGGCTGGATATATTAAAATATTCTGAAGGTTTCAAGCCCGGCAAACACCGTATTGAACTGAGAGACTTAGGTTATGAGTTTACAGATTTAATTCCTGCCGACGACAGTCCAATTACTTCTCTTGTTGAGGTGCCCAACGGCAATATATACGGCGGAACTACAGGAGGCGCTTGCCATTTATTTGTTTTTTCCCTTTCATCAAACAAAGTAAGGCATTTAGGCAAAATCAGCGGACAGGAGAGTATTCACCACAGCATTGTTGCCGGCGAGGATGGAATAATCTACTTCGGCACCGGACTGAATGAGTTCAAACAATACCCGATTTCCGACCCACTGCCGGGACATGCGGGTATTACTAAGGCAATGTGGGCCGATATTGAGAAAAGGTATTCTGATTATGAGGGGGGACATCTTTACAGGTTTGATATATCCAAAGAGAAAAGAGAATGGATAGGGCCGGAAGACGAATGTCTTGCGGAAGACCTCGGCGCGGCCATCCCGCATAACGGGATTTACACTATGACGATAAATAACGAGCGCAAAGAAATTTATGGCATAACTTATCCTGATGGTCATTTTTTTGTTTACAGGATAGAGACAGGAAAATTTACCGATATGGGGGAAGTTTACGAGAAGAAAATATTCGGCGGGCCTAACAACAGGACGCTGAGAAGTATAACAAGGGCATTGGTATGCGACGACAACGGCTTTGTTTATGGCACGGCAGATGATGGAGTAATTTTTAGATATGACCCTGAAGCAGGGAAGCTTACAAAGCTAAATGTGAAGATTCCATCGGTTTATTACAGTGTTGCGGAGGCCTTTATAAAAGATGAAACCGGCACAATTTATGGCGGAACCTCCGAAGGTTATCTGTTCAGATTTGAGCCGGGAAAAATGAAGGTAGCTAACCTCGGCAAGCCATTAGCACAGTTGCGGATAAGGGGGCTTGCGATGGGCAAGAACGGCATAATATATGGGGTCGCAGGCGAGAGAACAAACCACTGCCGACTTTTTAGCTACGATATTTCAAAAGCCGAATTTGACGACCTCGGCATATTAGAGGTAGTCAGAGAGCCGTACTACTGTTGGACGGGACTGCAGTTCGATGCAATGTTGACAGGTAAAGACGGCGTCGTTTATATCGGAGAGTCCGAAAGAAGGTCGCATCTTTTCCTGTATTATCCGTAGAGAAGTGACTAAAGTGACTAAAGTGAGCTAAAGTGAGCTAAAGTGCCTAAAGTTGGAAAATGACCAATTGGAAAGAGGATTGTTATGAAGCTTAAAGGTATCTTAATTTCGATTTTAACATTAACGTTGCTTTTATACTGTCAGAGCTTTGGTGCCGGTTTACAGGATAAGAAGGTTGTTCTCAGGTCTGTTGACTTTCCGGGCAATCACAAAGAAGACGGCTACTGGGCCGCGCTGCATGCGGGGGCGGACGGAAAGGTCTATATCGGATTGAATACCGAAGGCGGCGGCCATGCCCATTTTTATATATACGACCCGGCTAAAGACGAAATCAGGCACAGAGCGGATATGGCGGAATTTCTGGGCGGGTATGGCAAGGGAATAAGAACCCATGCAAAAATTCATTCAAAGTTTTGTGAAGACAAAGAAGGCAATATCTATTTTGCAACGGGTAATATGGGGGCAGGGCCGGATGAGGTTGACCCAATGTCGTGGGAGGGAGGGCACTGGTGCAAATATGACCCTAAAACGGATAAGCTGGAAGACCTCGGCCTGGTCGCACCCTACCGCGGTATCTATGGTATGACAATCGATAAAGACAGAAATATGCTTTTTGGCGTCTGCTATGGCGGGCATCTTTTAGTGCATAATATCTCCACCGGCCAGACAACCGACAAGGGAAGGGTAAATTTAAGCGGCAGAACAGCAGCCAGAACATTAGTTTGTGACGACCAGGGAAATGCTTATGGAACTTTCGCTCCGGACAGGATATTCAAATATGACTCGGCTACCGGACGCGTTATAGACCTCGGGATAAGACTTCCCTCAGACCCGACAATCTATCCGAGAACAACTCATCTGGTTAAAAGGTATATGAGAGCCGGGGTTTGGGACGATGTGAACAAAAAGATTTACGGCGTTGAAGGCGGCACAAGCATACTTTTTGAATTCGACCCGAAGGTTGGTAAAGAGGGGCAGATAAGGGCCTTAGAGAGGTTGCTTCCATACCAGCATTCCAAAGAGGTCAGAAGGTCACATTACGCAACTTTGAGTTTTACCATAGGTCTTGACAGGAAGGTTTATTATATGCCTATCGGCTCGATGGAGTCAAATGACTGTAACAAGGGGCGAAACTTTTTTAGCTGGGTCGGACAGGCATATTTGATTACTTACGACCTTGAGACCGGCCAAAAGGAGATTCTCGGCCGGGTGTTTGTGGAAGATGGAACAAGGGTAATCGGCTGGCTTAACGGCCCTCCGAGCGGCGGTGCGGCAACCGGCACTGACGGCACGATATATTTTTGTGGCTTTGTCAAAGAGAGTAACCCTGAACTGATTTCTACCTACCTGGGATTTGAGTATTGGGGACAGGTAACGAATATGCCCGCAAGGTTGCGGCTGCTTATATATAAGCCATAGAAGGATAGCGTTTAGCATATAGGGAGAAACTAACAAATCACAAAATAAAGAGATTAAACCCCAAAAAATTCCCCGTGTATTTTATGGTTTTTGTGATAAAATAGCAGTTTGAATATTCAAAGAGGTCGGAAGAACCATGGAACCTGTGATTGAAAAAAATCGCCAGGCAATTGCAGAATTATGTCGCAAATATCATGTAGCCAAACTCGACGTCTTTGGTTCGCTGGTTGCCGGCGGCTTTAATGAATCCAGTGACATCGATTTTCTTGTCGAATTTGATACCGACGTCAATAAATATCGTTTTGACAATTTTTTCGAGCTCCTTCGGGCGATGGAACAGTTGTTTCATCGGCGGGTTGACTTGGTTGAAGAAGGCGGACTTAGGAATCCCTATTTCGTAAAACGCCTCAACGAAACAAGGAGACCGGTTTATGTTGCTTCATGACCCGCAAAAGTATCTCTATGATATACTCAACTCCTGCCAGTTCCTTCTCGAATTTACACGCAACAAATCCGTGGATGATTATATCGAAGACCGTGCTTTTCGTTCAGCGGTGGAAAGAGAATTGCAGATTATCGGCGAAGCCCTTATGCAACTGGACAAAGTCAGCCCTGAAACCGCTATGCAAATACCGGATTATCTGAACATTATTGGTTTTCGTCACATCCTTGTCCACGGTTATGACAGCTTGAACCCCGCCACCGTCTGGAATGTTATTGAAACAAAACTTGAGGGTCTCAAAACAACGATTCAGTCTTTGCTGGGGAAATGTTGAAAATGCGGGCAAGGGGAACGTAGCTTGCATAGACAGTTTCGGCGGAGCAGGCCCCGCCCTACGAGAATGATGCTCACCGGGTATTCTATATCCCTGCGGCTTTTCGCAGTTTTCCAACCATATCGGTCTTTTCCCACGTGAAGTTCGGTAAATTGCGTCCGAAGTGACCGCCGTAAGAGGTTGCTGCATAGATTGGTCGATTGAGTTTCAGGTGAGCAATCATTTTTTTGGGAGTTAAGGGGAAAAGCTTTCTGATAATTTCACTTATTTTCCTCTCGCTGGCTTTAGCGGTCCTTTCGGTATCTATCAATACAGAGATGGGCTTGGCTACACCGATGGCGTAGGACAATTGCAGCTCGCAGGTGTCGGCAAGGCCGGCAGCGACTATGTTCTTGGCTATGTATCGTGCCATATAGCTTGCGGTTCTATCGACTTTAGTCGGGTCTTTTCCGCTGAAGCATCCGCCGCCGTGGCTGCCTCTTCCGCCGTAGGTATCGACTATGATTTTCCTGCCCGTCAGGCCGCAGTCGCCTTTTGGCCCTCCGATTACGAATAAGCCGGTCGGATTGACGTGGAATATGGTGTTCTTGTCAACGAGTCGCTTTGGCAAAACAGGGAGAACGACCTTTTCGATGACTTGCTTTCGCAATTGCTTATAGGTGATTGCTGGTGCGTGCTGGGTAGAGACCACGACTGTATGGATACGTTTTGGTTTGCTGTTTTCATATTCGACGGTTACCTGGCTTTTTCCGTCTGGTCTTAGCCAGGGCAGGATTTTATTCTGACGTGCTTTCTCCAGTCGAGTTGTTATATTGTGTGCAAGCTGAATCGGCATCGGCATAAGCTGTGGGGTCTCTTTGCAGGCGTATCCGAACATCAGTCCCTGGTCGCCGGCGCCTTGTTCTTTGTGCAGGCCCGTTCCTTCCGTTACGCCCCGGGAGATGTCTGGGCTCTGCTTATCGAGCGTGACCATTACGGCACAATTTTCGTAATCGAAGCCCATTGCAGGGTTGGTGTAGCCGATTTTTTTTATGGTGTTCCGAACAACTGTGGGGACGTCCACGACTGCTTTCGTTGTGATTTCACCGGCGACTACGACCAGACCTGTTGTTACCAGTGTTTCACAGGCGACCCTGCTTTTGGGGTCCTGTGCGAGCATTGCGTCGAGAATTGCATCCGATATATGGTCGGCAACCTTGTCAGGATGGCCCATTGTTACGGATTCGCTGGTGAACAGGTATTTGTCGATGTCAAGAGGGTTGCTATGAAGCGGTTTTTTTGCCATTTGTGATTTATCCTTTTAATAGTTCGTTGTTCGTAGTTTGTTGCCTGTATTATTCATTTAGCCGCCAATCATATTTTATATATTCAACGGAATAGCTTCCTACCTCGAGGAACGAAACGTCCTGGGGGGAGATGTAATTGGTGATGAAATTTAAGACGGCCCGGACGGTTGGCGGGTGGTCTTTAAAGCTTTTGTCTGTTCCGTATTTATGGATAAATTCTTTGCCGTACCAGCTTGGTTGAAATATGGCGGAAAGGCGGACCATCTGCTCTTTTCTGTCTATTCTAAAGGCGAGGGGGCTGGATAAGAATCTTTCGGCCTGGTCGTCTAATTGTTGGTAGAGTTTATACCCGTAATATGGCTCATTGCGAAGTGGCGGGCCGGAGCGGCTGGCCTGGGATACGGCGAGAAATACCCTCGGCTCGTCAAACTCCTTGCGGAAGAAGCGCTGCTCGATTTCTGCGAGTGTAAATTGCTCGTCCATTACGAGGAATTTATATTCGTTCCATTTCGATGCCCTAATCTCCGACCTCGGCGGGATGTGCCTGATACTGGTAGGGGGCCAGATGAGCCGGTGGAAGCGTGTTGACTCGATGGGGTAGTTGTCGACGATTATTCTTAGCATCTGGATGTTGTATGCGTTTATCCAGAAGGCGATTTTGTCCTCTTTAGGCCAGGAATTATATTCGTTTGGGTTGAGGTTGTCGAATTCATCGAGCAGGCCTTTCAACTCCAGCTTCTTTCGGTCGAGTGTTTTGTAATTGACCATTCCACTATCATCAACGTGGTTCTTAAGAATGTCGGCACATTTGTCGTGAAAAGAAATTCTCGGGATGGCTTCTGCTACATTTGGTTCGGGCAGGTTAGGTTCGGTTTTGGGAAGCTCGGCCTTTGATATTTCCGGCTCTGGATGTTCAACTTTCGGCAGCTCGGTCGTCGGTGGCTCGACGGGCTCGGGCTTACCCCGCCTGTTGGAACGGGCGGGGTGAACCTCGCCGCAGCCGACAACAAGGAACAAAACAGCCGGCAAAGTTATAAAGACAACGATGTCTTTAATCATTTTTACTTTCCGATAAATAATTGCATAAATTTTCAGCTATTAAGGTTGATCAATCCTGTAATAGAATAAGACATCGAACAATAAATGCAACGATTTGTTAGTTGTTTTTGTCGTTTTTTTAGGCAGAGGACTTAACCGTTGGTGGAGGTGTTTGCTGGGAAACGGCGTGGAGGGTGCTTTATCCCTTTAAGACGGCTAACGGCACCATACGGGCAACGGGATTTGCCCACCCGCATTCTGTAACGATTCGCACAACCTCGTCGATATCTTTATATGCATCGGGCGCCTCTTCCTTTATTTTGTGCTGGTTGCCGGTAATGAGTTTTATACCCTGCATGCTGCGTTTGAACTGGTCGTCGGTAATCCGGGCCTGTGCGATGATTCTACCTCTGCGGGTCTTCCCGAGTGCGGCGGTGCGGCTCATTACTCTGCCGGCTCCGTGATTGACGGAGCAGAGGGATTCTTCGGAATTGCCGGTGCCGACAAGCAGGAAACTTGCCGTGCCCATTGAGCCGGGGGTTATTATTGGCTGCCCTGTCTTTGCGAAGGCAGTTGCGGCCATACGACCAGGGCCGAAGGCGCGGGTGGCACCTTTGCGGTGGACCCAGAGCCGGTCGCCCTCGTGCGTTTCGAGCTTTGCCATATTGTGAGCGACGTCGTAAACAAGCTGCAGCGGTGTCGGGCCGAACATTCTGTTGAAGCAGCGTCTTACAAGCAGGGCCATAATGTGGCGGTTGGTGAAAGCGAAATTTGCAGCGGCGGCCATTGCGGCGATATAGCGCTTGCCGGCGTTGCTGTCGGTTGGCAGAAAGCTGAGCATCTTTTTTCTCTCAGCCATCTCCGGCATTTTTGCAGCGATGCTCATGTACTCATCGGCGACTTCATAGCCGAAGCGCCGAGACCCGGAGTGTATCATTACGACGAGCTGGTTTTCAAAAAGCCCGAAGGTTTTTGCCAAAGCCGGCTCGAAGATTTTCTGGATGTATTGAATCTCGATGAAGTGGTTTCCGCCGCCGAGCGTGCCGAGCTGGTTAGCGCCTTTTTGTATAGCGGCGTTTGGTACAGCGGCGACGTCAGAGAACAGACAACCGTTTTCTTCGATTCTTTTCAGGTCGTCGGCGAATTCGTCCGCCTCGAATGCCTCCCACGCTCTGTGACTGATTCTCTCTGCGAGTGTGGGTATGGCAGAGACGCCCTTGTTTATAACGGCCTCAATACAGGTTTTGTCCAGATGCACATTATCCTTGCCTTCGCCGAGCGGGATATCGCGGGCGATTGAGGCGGCGATTTTATCGGTGTCGATGTCGCCTTTCTTGAAAGGTGAGCGTAAGAGGCGCATCCCACAGTTTATATCGTATCCCACTGCGGCAGGCATTATGGCATTGTCCAGCCCTAAAACAGCCCCAATTGGTATGCCGAAACCGACATGGATATCGGCAGTGGCGAGCGTCTTTTTGGCCGGCGGCAGGCAAGCGGCATCGTAGAGCTGCCTGACCGCATCCGGTTCGAGCTTGATGGCCTCGGATGCGAAAATGGTTGCATCGGTGACCATTTGGCCGTGGCGGGCCATATATAGGCGGAGCGGGTCCCTGCGAACAAGTTTTGGATAAGATTCGGACATAATTCGCACCTCGTATATCGTTGTTGGGTTCGCTGAGTGCTGTTCACTATCTATTAAATACTGCTCGTTGTTCTGCGGTGTTCGCAATTCGCCGGCTACTATTATCGACTATCAATCATTGATTATCAATCATCAATTATCCAAATTAACTTGACAGAGGCCGGTTTTAGGGTTACTCTTAATAGTGTTGAGGGTACCTGTTACCTGCTTGTGCGGGCACAAGTTTCACAGGTATGATAGTGCGCGGGGAAGTGATATTTTTGAGGGCGTCTGTAAGATGAAGGGTAAAGCATCGATTTTTGCTGTTTTGGTGGTATTTTTGGTTGTGGTGGCGAGCTCGGCATCCGGAGTCGTTGATACCTCAGAGATAGATAAGGTACGGGACAAGGGGGTGCTCGATAGCGGAGATTTGCAAATCATTGACAAGTTCGTTGCCGAGGCGGTGAAAGATCTGGTAGATACTGTAGATTTTACATCTATAGCAAGAGTTCGTACGGTTATTCTGTCACGTAAAAGCTCCGAGACGGTCAGTGCTGCCGCCCAGTATGCGGAACAGTTTTCCGAGTCGGCTCATAAATACATTTCTGAGGCATTTGAACGGGTCGAGATGCTGGTATCGGAAGACAGTAAATTAAAAGCAAAGCTTAATCTTCTGATTCTTATAGACGGCCTGGAAAATCTGCGGCTGGCGGATTTGGCTGTGAAAATGCTAAACGACGACAGTGTGGTTATTTGCTACTGGGCGGTTCATTCTCTTACTAACCCCGGAATCATAAAGCAGTTGAATTCTCCGGAATCGACCGACTCACAGTTGGCTTCTGAGATAGCAGAGCAGCTTAAGAATGCGGTTGAAGGGGTCAGTGCTGAGGCCCTGGTTTTAATGGCCAAATTTGGGG
The DNA here is from genome assembly GCA_964405375.1 of uncultured Pirellulales bacterium. GTDB lineage: Bacteria > Planctomycetota > Phycisphaerae > Sedimentisphaerales > Anaerobacaceae > CAYONQ01. The sequence goes on along the minus strand of CAYONQ010000029.1, from coordinate 18,083 downwards.
CGGAGGTGAAAATTCGAGCGGCAGAGGATTTATTGGTCAAGATGGCAGATACACGGATAAGCAAATACGCTGGCTGGACGGTGGATTACGAGCTTGTAGATGCCGTTATCTTAAAGTCGCTCTGCAGTAAGATGTCTTCGGATACTGTAGGCAATGTCGCCATTGCCCGGCGGTTCGGGCAGTTGTATTCTTACGCAATTCAAAGATATGTTAAGGGACGGGATTTTTTAGATGCCGCTTCGAAGCAACAGTTGGCTTCGGTATTGGTAGAGACTGAGAAGTCCTGCATCGGAGAGCTTCTTGTGCCGCAGTCGGTTACAAAAAGGGCGGTTGAGCAGGATAATTACACGGAGCTTTTGCAGGAGCATAGCAGATTGCTCGGTGATGAGACGACAGCGGGCCGGCTGGGATTGAAGCTGGGCTTTGACTATGGACAGGCCGATGACGGAAGCAGACGGACTGCGCCACTTGCCTTGCCGGAGCCGCCAAAAGAATTGATTATTGATAATTGATTATTGATAATTCAATACGCACGACACAACACGGCACACGGCGGACAAATGGGCTTTCGCAAAGGGATTTTGCGTTGAGATTTATAGGTGTTGTATCTGCGACGGTGTTGTTAGTTATTGCCGGATGCGATGGGTCAGGGTCGGTAGTCGACAGCAACGAAGTTGTTCTGCATGCCGCATTAACGGCTAAGGTGCGAGGCCTTGACCCAGGTGATATTGGGGATGTAACTTCATCTGTAGTTGGCAGCCAGATTTTTGAATGTTTATATCAATATCATTATCTCAAACGGCCTTATGAGCTTATTTGCCAGCTTGCTGAAGATATGCCAGAGGTGAGCGAGGACGGGCTTACTTACACGATAAAGATTAAGAGGGGGGTGTATTTTGCAGACGACCGGTGTTTTGAGCAAGGCAGGGGCAGAGAGTTAAAAGCCAGCGACTTTGTTTTTGCGTGGAAAAGGATTGCCAATATCAAATACCTTAGTAAGAACTGGTGGATTTTTGATAATAAAATCGTCGGGCTTGATGAGTTTCGTGAATATACCAAAAGCTGTAAAAGCGCTGCGGACGTAGATTATTCGTATCCGGTCGAAGGTTTGACAACGAGCGATGATTATACGCTTGTTATAAAGCTCAAGAAACCCTGGCCGCAGATAACATATCTTCTGGCACATTTGCCGACCGCTCCGATTGCTAAAGAGGCAGCAGATTTCTACGGCAAGGATATTATAAACCACCCTGTGGGGACGGGACCTTTTAAATTGAAGCTCTGGCATCGTGGAAGTTATATCGAGCTTGTTAAGAATCCTAACTTCAGAGGTGAGTTTTATCCCTCTGAAGGACAGGCGGATGATTTAGCTGAGGGGTATCTGGCTGATGCGAGCAGGAAGCTGCCGATGGTTGACAGAATCCTGATGATGGTTGTACAGGAGGATCCGCCGAGGTGGTTTTTGTTTATGCAGGGCAAAATCGATGTTTCAGGTATTCCAAAAGATAACTTTAATGAAGCAATTGACCAGAGAGGCGGATTAACAGCCCAGATGCAGAAGCGAGGAATCACTCTTCGCATATTCCGCGACCCAAGCACATATTGGTTGGGCTTTAATATGGAAGATGAGGTGCTCAGTAAGAATAAGCCGTTGAGGGAAGCTATAAGCTGCGCAGTTGACAGGGAAAAATACATTGAACTGTTTACTAATAATCGAGGCGAGGTTGCTTATGGCTTTGTCCCTCCGTTGATGAGGGCTTACGACCCTCAGATTAAGCGGATAACCAAGACGGTATATAATCCTGCAAAGGCCAGGCAGTTGGTTAAACAGGCAGAGCGAATTTACGGTGGCCGGCTGCCTAAACTTACCCTTGCAATGCCGGGGACTGATGTAGTTATTAGACAACGTGGAGAATTTCTGTCGCGTTGCTTCAAAGAGGCCGGGCTGGACGTTGAGATTGACTATATGGACTGGCCTACATTCCAAAATAAGGTAAAAACCAAAAGCGCTCAAATGTTTGCACTTGGGTGGATAGCCGATTACCCTGATGCGGAGAATTTTCTGCAGCTTTTCTACAGCAGGAATGCTTCGCCAGGGCCGAACAATTTTAACTATTCTAATCCTGAGTTTGATAGCATATATGAGCAAATTGCGGTTATGCCTGACAGCGATGAGCGAACCCGCCTTTACCGAAAGGCAGAACGGATAGTTGTTGAGGATTGTCCGGCGGTATTTTTAATGCACGGTGTTGCATACGTGCTGCATCACGATTGGCTGTATAATTACAAGCCGCATGCGTTTGGCTATGGGCTGAGTAAATATCGGCGAATTGATAATACAAAGCGGTTGGCTTATAAGCAGCTTCTAAAGGCGGTTAAATGATTGCGTATATCATACGACGGCTTTTGTATACGATACCAATTGTATTTGGCGTGCTGCTGCTTACCTTTGTATTATTTAACGTGGTCGGTGGTGATGTTACAGACCAGATTGCGGGTAAAGCAGCATCCAAAGAGACCAGAGAAGAGATACGTAGGGAATATGGCTGGGACAAACCGTTGTTTCTCAGTTTGGACAGTCAGTTCCGCCACCACTTACAAAATGCAGTTACTTTCGACTTTGGGCGTTCCTGGAGTGACCGTGAACTGGTAATTGATAAGATCAGACGAGGAGCGGGGCCGTCGCTTTCATTAACAATTCCAATGTTTTTGGGCACGCTTGTCGTTTCTGTTAGTTTGGCGCTGGTGGTAGCGTTTCTACGAGGGACTATAATTGATATTTTAGCGGTTCTGCTCTGCGTAGCAGGTATGAGCATTCCTTTTTTGAGTTTCATACTTTTTGGTCAGTATTTTCTGGCGTTTAAGTGGGGTCTTTTTCCGGTATTCTTTTCGCCTGATTTAGCAATGGTTCAGTATCTTGCTTTGCCGGTGTTAATCGGCATAGCGGCGGGTTTGGGAGGGAATCTGCGGTTCTATCGAACCGTGATGCTCGATGAGATGCGCAGCGATTATGTTCGAACCGCTTTTGCAAAGGGGCTTAACGCAGGGCGGGTTTTATTTAAGCACGTTTTGAAAAATGCGATGATACCGATTATCACGCGTGTTGTTTTGGCCATACCGTTTTTATTTCTTGGTTCACTCTTGCTCGAGAGGTTTTTTGGTATTCCCGGCTTGGGTTATTTGATGATAGAGGCAATTGGGGGACGCGATTTTCAGGTTATCGGCGCAATGACCTATATAGGAGCTTTGCTTTTTGTAGTATTTAATTTGATAACAGATATTTGCTATTGTCTTGTTGACCCGAGGGTTTCGCTTGAATGAGCAGGATGTAAAACTTAAGAAGGAACTGCCCAAAGGCCGGGGTCTTTGGGCTGATGGGCTTCGACGTTTGCGCAGGCGCAGATTGGCAATGGTCAGTTTCGGGATAATAATAGTATACCTGCTGCTTACGGGGTTTGTATACGTAACAGAGATTTTTGACTGGCAGATTGGCCCGGCAAGATGGGATGAAAAAGTTGGCAGTGAGTATGAACCGCCGAGCACCGCAAATATTTTTGGCACGGATTTTCTGGGGCGGTCGGTTCTTAGAAAGACTCTGTATGGTGTTAAGATATCAATAACCGTTGCTTTCTGGGCATCTGTTATCAGTCTTGGCATAGGTGTTCCTTTGGGGGCTATTGCGGGCTATTTTCGAGGCTTTGTTGATGAAATAATTGTATGGCTTTATACGACTTTGGGCTCAATTCCGTATATTCTTTTGATATTGGCCTTTGCATTAGTGCTGCGTGAAAAGAATCTTTTTGGTTATAAGCTTACGGGTATTACTGCGGTTTATCTGGCGATAGGTCTTACCAGTTGGGTTGGAATATGTAGATTGATTCGGGGTGAAGTAATAAAGCACAAGAACCGCGAGTATGTTCTGGCAGCAAGGTCGTACGGATGCGCCAACAGCAGAATAATACTTAAGCATATAATACCCAATGTTTTTCACATTATCATTATAAATTTCTCGCTTCGCTTTGTCAGCTTCATTCAAGCTGAGGTGATATTAAGTTTCCTGGGACTTGGCGAAAAGACCCGACCAAGCTGGGGAGCAATGATTGACACAGCCAGATTGGACTTACCAAAGGGTTACTGGTGGGAAATGACCGCGGCTACTGTTGCGATATTTTTTATTTCACTGGCGCTGAATATTTTTGGAGATGCTTTGAGGGATTCGCTCGACCCGAAGTTGAGAATTCAATAAATTTACGATTTACGATTTTTGATTGGTTGTCAGAAAATGACTGGAGACGGGACATTATTGTCGGTTAAAAATATTTCGACTCACTTCTTTGTAGAAGATGGTGTTGCGCGGGCGGTGCAGGATGTGAGCTTTTCGGTGAAGCGAGGCAAGACTTTTGCGCTTGTTGGTGAAAGCGGCTGCGGCAAGAGTGTTACAGCACTGTCGATTATGCGGTTAGTTCCTGCGCCACCGGGCAGGATTGTCGGCGGTGAAATTGTTTTCGAAGGTCAAAATTTGCTTGACCTGAGTGAGAGCCAAATGCGGGATTTCAGAGGCAATAAAATTGCCATGATTTTTCAGGAGCCGATGACCAGTCTTAATCCGGTTTATACGGTAGGCAATCAGATTGCCGAGGCCATCAAGCTGCATCAGAAAAAGAGCGCAAGAACCGCCTGGGCAGATGCGGTCAGGATGTTGCGGAAGGTAGGTATCGCAGACCCCGCCCAGCGAGTCCGCGAATACCCGCACCAGATGTCCGGCGGGATGCGGCAGCGGGTTATGATAGCAATGGCGGTGAGCTGTGAGCCGGCGCTGTTGATTGCCGATGAGCCGACGACCGCGCTGGATGTTACTATCCAGGCCCAGATACTGGACCTGCTGGGCGAGCTGCAACAGCAGAGCGGGATGAGTATTTTGCTGATAACGCACGATTTGAGTGTTGTGGCCGAGCAGGCCGACGATGTTGCGGTGATGTATGCATCGCGGATAGTGGAGGTAGCCGACTCGAAACAGCTTTTTGATAAGCCGTTGCACCCGTACACGCAAGGGTTGCTGGAATCTTTGCCTCGATTGGGTTTTTCAGGCAGGCGTCTTCGCACAATTTCGGGAGTTGTTCCTGAACCGCTGCATTTTCCAAACGGCTGTAAATTTCATCCCCGCTGCTCCGTGGGTTGTGGGGATAGGCGATGTCAGACTGTTGAGCCGCAGCTTAGAGAGGTTCAGCCGGGACGCTGCGTTGCCTGCTGGTACGCGCCGGGCTACGAGACCGGTGAATAATGAATATCGAATTTTGGGTGTCAACCACAAGGGCTCAAATGCGAATTAAGATATGGTAAGCACAAACGGATACCTATTGAGGGTCGATGACTTAAAGACCTATTTTCCTGTAAAAAAAGGTCTGTTGCGCCGAACTGTCGGTTACATCAAGGCGGTTGACGGGGTAAGTTTCGGTATTGAAGCGGGACAAAGCTTGGGACTGGTCGGCGAGAGCGGCTGCGGCAAGACAACTGTTGCGCAGAGCATAGTCCGATTAGTGCCGGCGACGGCGGGAAACGTGGTTTTTGACGGCGTGGATGTCTTGTCGGCTGATAAAAGGCAATTAGGTGAGCTTCGCAGGCAGATTAGCATCGTTTTTCAGGACCCGTTCGGCTCATTAAATCCGCGGATGACCGTCGGTAATATCGTCGGTGAGCCGTTAAAGATTCAAAAGAAGCTCACAGGCAGTGAGCTGGCTGAGACGGTTGCGGCATTGCTTTCAAAGGTTGGGCTTTCGGCTGAGCATATAAACCGTTATCCGCACGAGTTCTCGGGCGGCCAGAGGCAGCGAATCGGAGTAGCCAGGGCATTGGCGCTGCAGCCGAAGCTGGTTATTTGTGACGAGCCGGTCAGTGCACTTGATGTTTCGATTCAATCGCAGATTTTGAATTTGCTCAAGGATTTGCAGGAGGAATTCGGCCTGACGTTCCTGTTTATCGCACACGATTTGGCTGTTGTGGAGTTTTTCTGCGATGCAGTGGCGGTTATGTATATGGGCAGGATAGTGGAAAAGGCCGACGGCACCGAGCTGTATCGTAACCCCCTGCATCCCTATACTCGTGCCCTTATGTCGGCGATTCCAAAGGTCGGCTCGTCGCAGCGGGGCAAAAGAGCCGGATTTGGCGGCGAGGTGCCAAGCGCCCTGAATCCGCCGGCGGGTTGCCCTTTTCACCCAAGATGCCCTCTGGCGGAGGGTAATTGCCTGAAACAGATGCCGGCGTTAAAGGAAAAAGACGGCTTCGAGAGGCATTTCGTCGCCTGCTGGAAGTGCTAAAAAATGATTATTGATAATTGATTATTTATATAAATGTGTATAATGAGTTAAAAGTGAGTCATAGCTGTTAAACATACGACAATCAGCCAAAACTTTGTTTCTGATTAGCAAGAAGTAAGGAACAGTATGAACGAGAAGGTTGGTGTGAAAATAACCAGCGAGGAGAACGCTGCGATAATAAATTTCACGAGTAGTTCGATAAGTGATACGGAGGGGATATTATTTGTTGCCGAGCAGATAAAAGAATTTATTGAGAAGCATCGTCCTGAGAAAGTGGTATTTGATTTTGAAGGGGTAAAATTTTTCTCCTCCCAGCTGTTAGGGATGCTTCTGGACATCCGGGCTGAATTGGAAACATATAACGGGGAAGTTGTGATAAGCGCAATAAATCCGCAGCTGCACAGGGTTTTCAGGATAACCAATCTTGATAGGGTTTTCAGATTTTTCCCGGATAAGCAAAGTGCTATCGGGGTGGTCCCGTAGGGCTAACGGCCAACTTGAAGGGTGGGTATAAATTGAGTTGTGTTTGTTTGGAAAGGCCAAGGTATGTATATTGCAACACAATTTTCGATTTTTATGGTCAATAAGCCGGGCGTGCTGGCTCAGGTTCTCGGTGAGTTTGCGCAAAGTAAGATTAATATCATAGCAATGACAATGATGGATTCGGTGGAGCACGGCGTTATGAGGGTGGTTTTTGCAGCACCGGAAAAGGCCAAAGAAGTGCTGTCAAGACTGAATATGCCGTATAACGAAACAGAGGTTTTGTGCGTGGACCTGGACAACAGGGCGGGCGCGCTGGCCGCGGTGACGGAGAGACTGGCCAAGAACCACATAAATATTTCGTATGCGTATTGCACCGCGGGAGCGAAGGGCGGTCGAACGACCGGTGTCTTAAAAGTTGCCGACGTGAAAAAAGCAATGAAGGTTCTCCAGCAAAATCATAAAAGGGCCAGCAAGTCACAGCCGGTGGTTAGACGTTCAAAGTCTTCGAGAAAGTAGTTGTTGCGCCCAGCCGCTGCATAGATTGTGGGGGCAGGTTCATATCTTGTGATGGGTTTGCTTGGCCGAGTTTTTGGTTGGGCAATGGCCTTTCGGATAAAAACAGTTGACATGAAAGTTGGTGTGCGGATATATTGTTTATCCGGTTGAGATTACGGGGCCGTAGCTCAATTTGGTTAGAGCATCGGACTGTCGATCCGAAGGTTGTGGGTTCGAGTCCCATCGGCCTCGTTTGGTAGGTTTTTAGCCAGCAAGCAGTTACGTTTGCTGGTTTTTTCCATTACACCCTCAAAAATCACTGCTGCAACAGACTTGCAGCTTAAAACTTTTCTGAAATTGCGGTAGTGCAAGGAATTTTTCGCACATTTTCCCCTGCGCATAAAAGAACCGGCCTGTCTGGCCGGCTTAAAAAATAACACTGTGCGAAACTCAACAGCAACAGCAAATTAGCTGTGGCTTTTACTGCTTTTTGGCTTCCTTGCCGTTGTCTTTGCTTTTCTCGGCCTCTTGTTTTTCACGCTGAATCGCTTCGTACACCTCCCTGCGATGGACCGGTATTTCCCTCGGGGCCGTTATGCCGAGACGAACCTTGTCCCCGCGGACGTCGACAATGGTAATCTCGACATTGTCGCCAATCATAATCGATTCATCTTTTTGTCTGCTTAAAACCAACATTCTCAACTCCTTTTGTAGGTTGGCTTTGTTTAATATATTCTACGATGGTATCCGGTTAACTGTTCGGCCTGCTGCCGGTCAGGTGTTTTATGCCGTTATTCTGTAACGACTTAGTTCAAAAACGGCATTTAGCCAACAGAACATCGCCGCAATTATATTTTCGGCTAATTTTGAGGTCGAAAATAACGATTTTTGCTTTTGTTTAGCCAATAAGTATTGCTTATGGGACTTTATGTGCATAAGTGCTTGTAGTATATGTGTTTATTTGAGCCGCAGGGGCTAAAAAAAGATACGTTAAATTCGTCGGGGCTTACTGGTTTTTGTTATTTGCTTTCGTGTTTTCGCCAGTAGGCATATCGCACGGCCATCCAGTAGCCGGCAATCGCACCCAAAGTGCCGAAAGCGACCATTTGGACGGGCAGTATGGAGATAACCGCATTAGAGAAAAATACCGCCGGCCAGCGTCCGACAAGATGCTGTAATACATCCGTCTTGACGTAAGTAATGCTAACAAAGGCGGTTACGAAGCCAGAGGCGATTGTTGGCCAGATGTAGCTGACGTTGAGGAATTTTTTGGATAGGAAGGCGACGACCCCGAACGAAACCAGTACGGCAAAGACGATTTGGCCAACGGCCGGCTGGGCTGCCACCGAGCCCAACTTGCTGTCAAATATCCTAACGTCTTGAGCGAATATCCTGATGCACAATTGAGCTATTAGAACTGAGCCGACCAGCGCAAGTGCTGCACTTAAGTACGTATATGGTCTGGAGTTAGATTTTTGTTCGGGTTTGTTAGGCCTGGATTTCGGCTGGTGTATTTTCCAGCCGAGCAGTGTGCCGGCAAGGCCGGCGGCGACGATAACCAGCCAGAAAAACGGCTCCCATTTAAGCGTTGCGAAGATTGCCTGGCGCTGTTGTAGGGTTGGGTTTAGCTGTATCAGGCCGGCCATATTGCCTGTGCGTACTGCCCAGACGGCAAGGCCGGATGGTGCTGCGAGCGGGGCGATTTCCCTGCCATAAGGCCAGCAAATAAAATAGGCGATAAACCCCGCCACAAACGCCAGTATTACCAGAGTCATTGCGTCGCCGAAACTTATATTGCCGGCGACGAAGGAAACGACGCCGAACGGCTCATCCGGTTTTGCTAAAGGCCAGCCGAGAATGCCTATTAATACAGCTCCGATGGCGGCAGCGGCGGCGATTCTTAACTTCATCAGCCGGGATAATTCCATAACTTGGCTTCCTTAAATGTGGCGACGATAGAGTAGCATTAAAACAGGGAGCTCGCAATAGCAATCTCATGTTGTGTATGAGGTCGCAGTGGCCATTCGACTCCGCGAGCGCTGCGGTTTTCGATTTACAGTTGCGGGTTTTCAGCTTATAATCACCGATTGACAGTGAGCAAATCTAATACTGGATTTTAATTTGAGGTTGGGAAATGGATGTACTTTTAATCGGAAGCGGCGGCAGAGAACATTCGATTGCGTGGAAATTGGCTCAATCGAGCCAGTTAGGCAAGCTCTATATTGCACCGGGTAATGCAGGAACGGCGGCGTGTGGGGAAAACGTTCCTATCGGTGCCGCCGATATTGATCAATTAGTGGATTTTGCAAAACAAAAGGGAATTGGGCTTGTGATAGTCGGGCCGGAAGGCCCGCTTGCGGCAGGGGCGGTCGATGCATTCGAGTCGGCGGGCGTAAAGGCGTTCGGGCCGAGTGCGGGGGCGGCGAAGTTGGAGGCGGACAAGGCGTTTGCGAAGCAGTTGATGCGCTCGGCTGCCATATCGATGGCCGAGGGCAGGATATTCGACAGCTTCAGCGACGCAAAGGCGTATATCGCCAGCAGGGATGAGGCGGTGGTGGTGAAGGCGGCGGGGCTGGCGATGGGCAAGGGCGTTTTTGTCTGCGACGACCCTGCGGACGGCATTTTGGCTGCCGAGAAGATAATGTGTGATAAGGCATTCGGGTCGGCGGGAGATAAAATCATTGTCGAGGACAAGCTGTTAGGTGAAGAGGCGTCGATACTGGCCTTTGTGGATGGCAGGAACATTTATCTTATGGAGTCGTCGCAGGACCACAAGCCGATTGGCGATGGTGATACGGGGCCTAATACCGGCGGGATGGGTGCGTATAGTCCGGCGCCGGTGGTAACCGATGCGTTGATGGACCAGATTACGCGTGAGATTCTCGTGCCGGTGGTTGACGGTATGAATCGCAACGGCACGCCTTATAAGGGCGTGCTTTATGCGGGTCTTATGATTACCGCAGGCGGGCCGAGGGTGCTGGAGTTTAACGTTCGGTTCGGCGACCCTGAGACCCAGCCGATTCTGATGCGGCTGAAAAGTGATTTGTTGGAGGTCTGTCTGGCGGTCTGCGACAGCCGGTTGGATGAGGTTGCGATCGAATGGGATGAACGGCCGGCGGTTTGCGTGGTGATGGCCTCAGGCGGTTATCCGGGAAGCTATGAGAAGGGCAAGAAGATAACGGGTCTGGAGGAAGCGGGGAAAGCCAAGGATGTCGTTGTGTTCCACGCAGGCACTATTGAGAAAGACGGGGACATTGTTACCAACGGCGGTAGGGTGCTGGGCGTGACCGCAGTTGGAGCGACAATCGCCGATGCGAAGGCAAGGGCGTATGAGGCGGTCGATAAGATAAAGTTCGACGGCGCTTATTGCCGTCGTGATATTGCGGATAAAGCGATTAAAAATAAAGTGTAGCGGGTAGAAATAACCGATAAAAAGCTTTGTGGCTTTATTTAACACTCAAAACTCGAAGCTCAAAATTAAGGCCGGCTGGTTTCTCAAGGTTCTTATTCTGGTCGTATGCCTGTGGCTTGTTTTTATCCTGTTAGAGCGGGCGCTGCAGCGAATTGCGCTTGTCCAGATTGCCGAGCTGACAAATACGAAGATTGAGGCGTACTCGATTGATTTTGGTCTTGACGGCTCGGTTATTATCGAGGGACTTGCAGTCAGGCCTCATCAGGAGCATAGATATGACGATGCGATACTCAAGGCCGAGAGGGTGTATGCGCGTTTTGGGATAGGCAGTTTGCTGTTGCTTCGGCCGCGACTGAAAGAGATAAGCGTTAACGATTTTGTTTTCGATGCCCAGTATGATTTGGACACGGGCCGATGGAATGTGGCGGCGCTTAAAATCAAAGCTGCTAAAGGCGACTCCGGAAGGATACCCGTCATTCGGCTTGAGAGGGGGACATTGAGATACAGCAAGGTATCGGAGGGACGGGTAGAAGTCGCTGCGGCGATGCCGGTTGATGCGAGGTTCGCCCCTGATGAAGAAACAGGGGCTGGTTACAGTTTTGATATAATAACGGCTGAGAGGGGCGGTTCCGGCAAAAGCATTCTGAGCGGTTTATGGCGGCCCGGCAGGGTTACAATCAGCGGCGGGATTTCATCGGCGGATATTGCCTCCCTTGAGAGGGTCTGGACGATAGATGATTTGGCTGCCGAGCTGGACTATGACCGCAATGATGCCTTTTCATTGAAGCTGCGTATAAAAGATTTGGTCAGTACACATACCGATACCGACGGTACGTTTGCGTTGGGCGGTGGAGCGTTTTCAGACAGGTCTGGGCCGGTTGTCGCCTTTCAGAAGTTTTTCAGCCGATACCAGCCCACCGGCACGGTTGATATTGGGCTTGAGGCGTCGGGTAATTTACAGCAGTTAGGTGAAAGCACGTTGGTCGGTGAAGCTTACTGTAAGGACGTTTCGATTTGCTACTACAGGTTTCCTTATGCTGTAGAGCGTCTGAGCGGTAGGATAGATTTGACCGAAAACAGCGCCGTTTTGAACAACCTCAGCGGTGAGCACGGCGACGTTAGGCTCTTCTTTAACGGCTGGTCGAGGGACTTCGCCCCGAGCTGGAAGTACCAGATTCAGATTACAAGTGACAATATGGCTTTGGATGGTGATTTGTATGAAGCGTTGAGCACGAAGCAAAAGAGGTTCTGGTCGGTTTTTTCTCCGAGCGGTCTTGCGGCGATAGATTACCGCAGGGACAGGTCGGGGGCCGAGAAGAAATGGTCGCTGGCGGTTGAATTGCTGGACGTCGAAGCTGCGTATCGGCGTTTTCCTTATCCGTTAAAAAATCTTGCCGGGAATTTGTTTTTCGATAGTAACAGCATAACCATCTCGGACGTGGTTTCGCAGGTAAGTGAGCGTAAAATCGCTATTGACGGCAGGGTAACAGGGCGCAGGACCGGCCGGCCTATATACGATATCTCAATTATTGCGAAAGACGTTCCGCTGGATTCGACGTTAGGCGAGAGTTTGTCCGATAGACAGAGGTATCTTTATAATCGGCTCGATATGGACGGGCTGGCTGATGTCGAGGTGAAGGTTTTAACACCTGAGGATGAAAAGAAGGCGGCGGGTTTTACGGCGAATGTGTCCCTTAAAAACGGCTCTTTTAAGGTCCCCGTTCTACAGGAAAATCACGAACCGGAGTTTGTAGAGGCGGAGGAATTCCCGCTGGTTATTTCTGATGTATCGGATAGGACGGTCATTACCGATGATTCGATATACATTGAGGATTTGACGGGGCGGTGTAGTGAGGGTTTGGTTTGCCTGACGGGGCGGATTTGGCCGGGAGGTGCGGATGAGCCCCGCCTCTCTGAGGGGCGGGGTGAGCAGGTTCGCTATTGCCTGTCGCTGGACGCTGAGCGAGTTCGGATAAGTGATGGTTTATTTAGCTTGCTGCCGGGCTCGCTTGAGGAGGTTGTTTATAGATTGCAGCCGGAAGGGAGTATAAATTGTCGTGCAGATTTGAACAAGAACGGCGGTGCAGACTGCCCCGATTATAAAGTAACCGTGGATTGTCTGGGTAACAGCGTGGGTCTGCGTTTTGCAAAGAGACAATCACACGAAGCTGCCGGCGAACTTGAACCGTCTGCATATCCTTTAAAGGATGTTACCGGCAGCATAACGGTAACGAGGGACAGCATCGAGCTAAAAGATATTGCTGCGAGAGTCGCTGATGATGTCGAAGAGGCGGCAGCCGATTCGAGTATAAATATAGACGGCCGGGCAGCTTTGGCTGACGGTGGCTTTAACAGCGGGCGGTTTACGGTTTATGCCAGTGATATTCTACTCGACGAGCGGCTCGGGCTTGCTTTGCCGGAGGATGTTTGGGATTATTACGAGGGTGTGTCACCCACCGGCCGATTCGATTTGGACCTCGAGGACGTAAAAATCTTCAGCGGGCAGACGGGCGAAAGATACGTTGATTTCAACGGTATCGCCGTCTTGAAGGGCTGTGCTTTCGATACCACTGCCGCTATAAGCGGACTGGATGCGGTTTTAATACTAAAAGGTTCGTATAAAACCGGCGGCTGGTTCCGCCGGGGAGAAGGCGCTGTTATTGCGGAACGGCTGAAGATTAAGGGGAAATCGCTAACCGCTCTAAAGGCGAATCTGCGTTATGACCCCAGCCGACGAAGCTGGGTTACTGAAAATCTGGTTGCGGATTGTTACGACGGCAAGGTAACGGGTAAATTAGAATTAAAACGGCCGATTGGCTCTGCGCCGGAGTATCTGATACAGGTGGGTTTCGATAACATTGATTTGAAACAATTTCTTTCGGACACAAAGCTCGAGGGGGCCGGTCGTGATGGTTATACCAGCGGTGAGATGGACGGCTCGTTGGGCGTTGGTGCCGTGGTCGGCGGGGCGGCCGACCGTATCGGCAGATGCCGATTGCGAATCACCGATATGCGGGTGGGCAAGCTGTCGCCGTTGGCAAAATTGCTGTACGTGCTGAAGCTGACGGAGCCGGGGGACTTCGCCTTCGACCGGATGCTCGTTGATTCATACGTTAAGGGCGACCGGCTGTTTTTTCAGCAGTTCGATTTGTCCGGTAAGGCGCTTGCATTTAACGGCTCAGGGTATATGGATTTGCAAAGTGAGGACGTTGATTTGACTCTTACCGCGCGGGGGCGCCGGCTTGGAGGCGCTGAGCCGTCGCTATTGCAGTCTTTGACCGAAGGGCTGGGGCAGGCAGTTGTTCGAATGAAGGTTACCGGCAATATTTATGACCCGAAGATAACGACAACCACTTTGCCGGTCATCGGTGATACGCTGAAAATTTTAGGCACACCGCATTAGGATATCTTTTCTCATTCCTGCTTACTTCAATTGGACTATTTCTGTGAATTTTACGAGGGCGCCTGATGTCTGCTGGTGCGGTTCGATTGAGCCGATTAGGCCGACCTTGTGGTCTATAAACTTGCTTAAATCCAGCTTTAGGGCGTGGCCGGCGGGCAAGGCGTAACAGATGATTTTGCCGGCGTCATCGGTTATAAGGTAGTGTCTTGATTCTGCCTGGGTGCCGTGAGCACCGTAGATGTTCGAGGTGTAGAACTTGCCTATGGCCGCAAAACCGCCGAGGTCGGGCACTTCCGCAAGCTGCGCGGCACGGGCCGTTTCTATACTCTGCTTAATCTGCTGAAGCTGTTTATCCTGCAGTCGCACTTCTCTGCCCACCTGCGCAGCCAGTTCACAGCGTTCTATCTGCTTTAGTGCGAAGTCGGCGTAGCGGGCGGCCTTGCCGGCGGTCTTGACTGCGGCGATGTCGGCAAGCTGCTTTTTTATATCTGCATAATCCTGCCGGTCTAATGGTTTGGCCCGCTCGGCGTCGATTTGCTTCTGGAGGGTGTAGTATTCCTTTAGCTTCTCGGCCTCGAAAAGGGTCCCTGTGGGGACAATTGCAGGGGTTTCGGTGGTGGGCGAGGTCTTCGGCTCGACAAACAGTGGGAACTGGCTGACGGGGCCGAGCGGATTTGTGTAATCGGTCAGCACCCAGAGATAGGCGAAGGAAGGTGGAGCGATTTTATAGTAATTGTCCTGCTGCTGGCCCAACAGCTCGACTTTATCGTTTTTGTTTAACTTTCCCTGGAGAGTGGTGGATTGTATCGGCCTTACTTCATCGGAGCCGGCATAGACGCGAACATCATCGCCGGTAACGGTACCGACGGCACGGTTATTCGGGTTGATGGTAACATACTGGGTTGAAATCCAGGAGAAGCTGCCCGCCGGCGGGGCGATACGAGACCAGCTAAACTGTCTGCCGACGATTTTTACCCTGTCGGTTTTGTTCAGCTTGCCGCAGGGGTAGTAATTCGTGCCCGGGCCGGAACGGATATTGACGCTATCGCCCGTTATCTCGGCGACATAGGGAAACGACAGGGTGGCAGGTTCATTGGCGTCGCCGGCCTGGACAGATTCCTGCGGTGAAGTGGCAGTTTCCTGAGCGATGCTGACGGATGTGAGAGTTATCAGACAAACTAGAGTGAGTGATTTGAGATAAGATTTCATCTTTTTATCTCCCAAAAAGATGGCTTTTTATCTAAAAATTAGCAACTGTGTCGAATGATTCTTCAAGCTTCAAATTAGCACTCGGCTGGGTGGTTGTCAACTTTTTTCTTGTGCCAAATATCTTTGTGTGCTTCGGCTGTTTTCGGGGATATTTAGCCGGTTTTACCTTGTAGCTTGGCAAGCTCGTCGCTGCACATTTCCAGTTGGCCCGGGTCGGAAAGCTTCTGGGCTGCGGCCAGCAGGTGCTTTATCGCCAATTCCGGCTGATTGAGGTATCGCGAATACAATATGCCCAGCATCAGCTCGACCTGCTCGATATACTCGTAGCTGCCATAGTGAGCCAGGAGCTTCTCGTATGCCCGGGCCGAATCGGCGTGCCTGTTTTCGCTGGCGAGCTGATTTGCGATGTCCAGCAGGTGCCGATGAGGCAGAAGCTGGTCGCTGTCAAGGTCGGTGAGGCGGAGGTACAATTCGGCTGCGGCGGGCAGGTTGCGCCGGGCAATCCGGTCGGCAATATCGCTGCGAAGCTGTCTTGCTGTTTCCTCTTGCTGCAGTTCGGCGGGTGTTTTTTTTGTCTCTTTTATCTCTATCTGTCTAACCCCTGACCGGCCGGTGAAAGGGTCATAACTGCCCGATATGACGTCGCGGTACTGCCGGCGGCGGTTCCACTGTTTTAGCATCGACCATAAGTCGTAGCCGGTGCTGCTAATCAGGCCGGTTGAGAGCATCAGGGTAAGTGCCAGGATACCAAAGGCGTAGCCGGACAGGTGTGCATCGTGGGCGACATTTGACATACGTCTTTCGACCACGTTGTCCCAGAAAATCAGCTTAAAGCCGATGAAATACAAGGCCGGCACGTCAAAGGTGTTTATAAAATAGAAGAACCAGTAAAACACCGTAATCAAGGTTTGCGGAAACAGCACCAGGTAGGCGCCGGTTACAGCGGCAACGGCGCCGCTGGCGCCGAGGACGGGGTGATTGCTCATTAGCGTATGGCCGATTGCGCTGAAGACCGCCCCGGCTAAGTAAAGACAGAAATAGCCGATGTGGCCGAGCTTGTCGTTGACATTATTGCCGAACAGATACAAAAAGAACATATTGCCGACGATGTGCATTACGCTGCCGTGAAGGAAGGCATAGCTTACGAATTGCCACAGGTACGGGCGCAGTGGTGTGAGCATAAATTGCTCGGCCCAGGGCCGCAGAACCTCCGGAGCACCGGTAAATGGGTTTCTGTGCGGCCAATACGTCAGCAAAAAAATGACGGCATTGACGACTATCAACGAGTAATTGGCGTATGGTGTCCGCCAAGGCCTGATGCTTGTCCGAATTGGTAATATAAACATAGCTTAACTGCCAGTCGTAAAAAAACGCAAATATCAAAGCCTGCCACAACGCAAGTGGGGGCGCAAAGTGCAAAACTACAATGCAAAACGCAAAATTACAATGCAAAAGTTCCTCTTTTCCTTTAGAATTTCGATTTGTCGGACTTCGACAGAGTTTACCCTGCCTGCCCTCGAATGCCGTAGTCGGGGGAGCGTAGCCGAATGGGCCCGGAAGATTTGATATCCGGTTGATTTATAAACCCGTAATCGAGCTTGGAGTAGTATGAGATGAACAGAGAGATAATAAAAAAGCGTATCAATGCGGTTCGTCGACAGCTAAATAAAAAAAAGATGGACTGCCTTATAGTAACAAAGCCGGCCAATGTAACTTACACGACCGGCTTTTCGGGCGATGATAGCTGGGCGGTGATTACGCACAGGGCCGTCTATCTCTTGACCGACAGCAGGTACGTCGAGCAGGCGGCAAATCTGCGCCGACACTGCAAAATAGTAGAGCGACCCGGGCCGATGGTGGGGACGGTGGCTAAACTGCTAACGAAACTGAAATCGGTGCAGACAATCGGCGTTGAAAAATCGACCCCATTGGCCGATTTTGAGATGTTGAGAAAGAACATCAAGACCCGGCTGAAAACAGTTGCGAATGTTGTCGAGCAGTTGCGCGACATCAAAGATGCCGGTGAGATTACGGCGGTTAAAAAAGCGACGCAAATAGCCGCTGAGGCGATTGAAAGGACCCTGCGGCATATTCGACCGGCAATTACTGAAAACGAATTAGCCGGCATGCTGGATTTTCAGATTCGCAAATTGGCAGCACGGAACAGCTTCGAGACAATAGTCGCCTTTGGCCATAACGGCTCGCTTCCGCACCATCAGCCGGGCGCAAGGAGACTAAAAAACAATGACACGGTCCTTATCGATTTCGGCGTCAGGTATAAAGGGTATTGCTGCGATTTGACGAGGTGTTTTGTTGTCGGTGGGGCGAGTGCTCTCTATAAAAAGGTCTATGAAACTGTGCAGGCAGCGCAGACCGCCGCAATAAAATTGATAAAGCCGGGCGTCGAAATTCGTAAAGTTGACACAGCCGCACGAGAGGTGATTGCCGAGGCGGGTTTGCCGGTCTATGGCCACGGAACAGGCCACGGCCTCGGCCTGGAGGTGCACGAAGGGCCGGTCATCTCAAAAGAAAGTAAAGGCAGGTTACAGCCGGCAATGGTCTTTACAATTGAACCCGGCGTATATATACCGGGCAAGCTCGGCGTGCGAATCGAAGATGATGTTTCAGTAACGGAAAAAGGATGTAAAGTTTTAAGCGAAATGAGGCACGGTACGGCTAAAGGTGTTCCTATGTTACGGCTTTGAGGCGTCGAGCCAGTCCTCGATATTCTTCGCAAGGATGGTTACGTCCTTTTTGCTCATAATAT
>CAYONQ010000028.1:0-29225 GCA_964405375.1 uncultured Pirellulales bacterium | reverse complement strand
CACTTATCTCCTGATAATAGGGGGGCAGGGAAAGTCCGTCTGCCTCCTCCACGCTTTTATAATGATGTGTTTACTCCTGCAAGAGTAGTAGCTGCACCCACAGCAGGGAGCAGACCACGTAAGTTATTTATTTACATCCAACACCATATTGTACCAAAAGTCACCCACTATGTCAACCCGTGTCAACATTTACCACCTAAAAATCCCCTTGGCCGGGGACATCATCGGCCAGTTGGCGATAATTCGGGTATCTTGTCGGGTCATTTTAGCGCCGGTTTTGCAGGGACAGCCGATATCGCTACCAAAGGTCAGGGATTGGCTGTTTTCAGCTTATAATCGGCTAAAATCAAATTTTTGAAATTTATCTTGCACTTTCGCCGCCAAACCACAGAATAATCAGCATTGTATTAGCAGGCGCTTCCTGGGCTGGAGACGTCAAGAACGGATAGGTTTGCGAGGGAACCGAAGATGGAGGTTCAAAAGGTATTAGAACAGGTAGAAAAGGACGATATAAAATTTATTACCCTGCAATTCACCGATTTGCTTGGCGTTATAAAGGAAATCATCATACCGGTTGAAGGGCTGCAGGATGCATCGCGTGCCGGCGTCTGGTTTGACGGCTCTTCAATTGAGGGCTTTGCGAGAATTCAGGAAAGCGACCTGTTCTTAAAGCCGGATATGACAACCTATGCCGTAGTGCCCTGGCTGACCGAGGACGGCAAAACAGCCCGGCTAATCTGCGACATCTACCGCCCGGACGGCAGGCCATTTGAAGGCGACCCGAGGTTTATTCTTAAACAGGCGGCCGAAGATGCGGAAAAGGCCGGCTTTGAATATAATGTCGGGCCGGAGCCGGAATTCTATCTATTCAGGACCGACAGCGAAAAAAGGACATCACCTATAGATCACGGCAGTTATTTCGACCTCTCCTCTCACGAGGGATATAGTGTCATAAAGAAGATAATAGCGGCACTCGATAATTTCGGCATTAAGGTTGAGGCCTCCCATCACGAGGTCGGCTTCGGCCAGTACGAAATAGATTTTAACTACGGGCATTGTCTGGATATAGCCGACAAGGTCCTTACATTGAAATATTGCGCAAAGAAAATCGCCCAGATGCACAACCTGCACGCTACCTTTATGCCCAAACCGATTATGGACGCCGCCGGCTCCGGTATGCACATCCATCAGAGCTTGTTTGACATCAAAACAAAAACGAACGCCTTTTACGACAAAGACCGCAAATACAATCTGTCAGAGATTGCCGACAACTTTATCGCCGGCCAGATAAAGCACATCAAGGCCGCCAGCGCTATTCTTTGCCCGACGGTAAACTCCTACAAACGGCTGGTCTCCGGCTTCGAGGCCCCTGTATATATTACCTGGGCTGCTATGAATCGGTCAGCCCTTTTGAGGGTCCCAAAATGGTTTGAGCAGAAAAAAGAGGCTGCAAGAATCGAGCTGAGATGTCCCGACCCTGCCTGCAATCCCTATCTGGCCTTTGCGGTTATGCTGAAGACCGGCCTGGACGGTATTAAAAATAACCTTACCGCACCCCAGCCCGTTGAGGAGAACATATATACCCTTGACGACGAAAGTCGGGCTACGAAGAACATCGATGTGCTGCCGACCTCATTACGCCAGGCGATGTATGAGTTCAAGAGGGATAAACTACTGCGTGAGACCCTCGGAGAGCATCTGTTTGAAAGGTATCTTGACGTAAAGACCAAGGAGTGGGACGAGTTCAAAAAGCAGGTTACCCCGTGGGAAATCGATACCTATCTGGATATTTTTTAAATTCCTCGGTTGACTTTCCTGAATTAAATTGGTAAGTAGATAACTAAATAGCAGTTGCCCCTCATTTTTGCAATGTTGTGGCAATTAATGGCAGCCGGAATCCCGGTATAAGTTTTTAAGTTTAAGAAAGGGAATCAAAGTGAATATCTATGTAGGAAACCTGTCTGGTGAGGCAACCGAGGATGATTTGCGCCAGGCCTTTGAGGCCTTTGGCCAGGTCGAATCTGTCAATCTGATAAAGGATAGATTCACCGGCGAGCCGAGGGGCTTTGGATTTGTGGAGATGCCGTCTAAGAATGAGGCCCAAAAGGCGATAGATGAGCTGAACGGCACGGATTTGAAGGGACGCACCATTAACGTCAATGAGGCCCGTCCCAAAACCGACCGTCGTGGCGGTGGCGGTGGTGGTGGCAGACGAGGCGGTTTTGATAGCCGTCGTGGCGGTGGTGGCGGTGGCGGCGGACGAGGTGGATTTGGCGGCAGCCGCCGCTACTAAAAATCGAAAAATATAGAATGCAATAGCTGCCTGTTATTTGCAGATTCTCATTGAGATTTGTTCCTCAGCACAATTGAGATGAAGACGACAGGGGCCGAGAATCAAAGATTTACCGGTATCCCCCGGCTGGCTAAGTATTCTTTCATTTGTTTTATGGTGTAATTTTCGAAATGCGTGATGGACGCCATAAGCACCGCATCCGCACCGCCTTCAACAATGGCATCGTAGAGATGTTCTAACTTCCCTGCTCCGCCGGACGCTATTACAGGAATATTGACCGCCTCCGTAACGGCCCTGTTCAGTTGGTTGTCGTAACCTTCTTTGGTGCCGTCGGCGTCCATGCTGGTTAATAGTATCTCGCCGGCACCGAGCTTCTCGGCCCTTACGGCCCATTCGACAACATCGATATCAGTCAGTTCCGAGCCGGCTTTTACGCAGACCTGCCATCTGCCAACCCTTTCCCTCGACCGCCGGGCGTCAATGGCTAAAACCACACACTGGCTGCCGAAACGTCGAGCCGCCTCTGTGAGCAAGTCGGGATTCGCAACCGCAGCCGTATTTACCGACATCTTCTCAGCCCCGCTTCGCAAAAGCTCATCCATCTGCTCGACTGTCCGGATACCGCCGCCGACGGCAAACGGGATAAAAACCTTTTCCGCAACCTTCTCGACAAGCTCAACCATTGTCTTACGAGAACTTATGGTGGCGGTAATATCCAGAAACACCAGTTCATCTGCGCCTTCATCACTGTATCTTGCACCCAATTCCACAGGGTCGCCGGCGTCACGCAGATTCAAAAACTTCACCCCCTTAACCACACGGTTATCTTTAACATCGAGACAGGGAATAATCCTCTTCGTCAGCATTATAACCTTCCTTTTTGTCATTCCCGCGCAAGCGGGAATCCAGTTTCTCCGTATCTCTGTGTGCCTCTATAGTTAACTTCCTCTTTTACAGATTCCGTAAAAGTTTCGCAGGACCTTCAACCCGGCCTTGCCGCTCTTTTCAGGATGAAATTGTGTGCCGTATATATTCGCCTTCTGCACCGCCGCAGGCAAATCGAAGCCGTAATCGGTATAGGCAATTTTCGCCTCGCCATCGGCGACCTCGGCATAGAAAGAGTGTGCAAAATAAAAATGTTTTTCCCTCCCCAGTCCTGCAAACAAATCCATATTCTCACCCATTCTCACTAAGTTCCAGCCCATATGTGGAACCGTCTGCTTGCCCCGCCCCAAACTGGGGCGGGGTTCGGCTGGAATGGGCACAACATCACCGCCGACCAGCCCCAGCCCTTTGTGTTGGCCGTATTCGCTGCTTCTATCGAAGAGCATCTGATAGCCGACACAGATACCAAGCAACGGCTTACCATTTAAGGCCGTCTCTTTTATCACTTCAGCCAGAGCACCTAAAGCGCCAGCAGCATACCCGAACGCCGCCACACCCGGCAAAACCACCCCCGCCGCGCCCTTAATTATCTGCGGTTCGTTGCTAAGTCTTACCTCACAGCCGATATGCCGAAATGCGTTGCATACGCTCCTGACATTTCCCACATTGTAATCAACAACAACTATCATAATTCAAATTAAACCGTCTCAAAGCCGGTTCGTCAAATAAGTATATTTGATAAAGCGATTAATCAGAATTGATTTGTTAAATCAGCCGAACTTTCCTATAATAATCACTGCAAAATCACCCTTTTCTCGCCTGTGGATTTTTTATATTACGCCGTTGACATCTTTCGCCGATTTATGAACAATGAAGTGAGATACGAGATACGAGATACGAGCAATGTGCGGCTGACCGCATTAAACGGTAATTGTCAGATACAGTTGTATGTCTCAAAGAGACCCGATTAAAGAAAGAAAGGAAGATAAATGGAAATAATTATTACGCCCGATTATGAGCAGATGAGCAAAACTTCTGCCCAGTTAATCGCCAGGGAAATCAAAAGAAAGCATGATTTGGTGCTGGGTTTGGCAACCGGTGACACGCCCATTGGAATGTACAAGGAGCTTGTGAGAATACATAAAGAGGAAGGCCTGGATTTCTCGAAGGTTACGATCTTTAATTTGGACGAATACGTCGGCCTGGCGCCGTTACACGAAAATAGTTACAACTTTTTTATGTGGGAAAACCTCTTCAGAGACATAAATGTAAACCCTGAAAATGCGTACGTCCCCCAGGGCAACACCGATGACCCGGAAGAATTCAGCCGGTGGTATGAGGAACAAATTAAGAAGGCCGGTGGCATTGACCTTCAGGTGCTCGGTATTGGCGGCGACGGTCACATCGGCTTTAATGAGCCGGGCTCTTCGTTTGCAAGCCGCACAAGGGTGAAGGCGCTGGATAAACAGACCATTGAAGACAACTCCCGGTTTTTCGAAAAACAAGAAGACGTTCCACGATTTGCTATCACTATGGGCATAGGTACGATTCTGGAAGCGAAAAAAATCCTTTTGATAGCAAACGGCGAAAAAAAGGCGGATGTGTGTGCAAAATTTATTGAAGGGCCTGTCAGCAGTCAGATAACCGCATCGGCGCTTCAGCTCCATAGTTATGTTACAATCGTATTGGACGAAGCCGCAGCATCAAAGCTTACAAGGACGGAGTATTACAACTGGGTCCGTGATAACAAGCATCTGGTACAGAAAAGAGTCGGACGCTGATTTGCAGTATGATAAGAACCTTTGTCGATGGTAACTAAATCAAGGGCAAAGGGCTGGAGACTCTTATACAGTGATATACCCCTTAAAAAGTTGACCTTTCTGCTTTGGCTGTCCAAGGTCGTCTCTGCCGCAAAGTCATTCACCCCTTTAAGTGGAATTGATTTGTTAAATCAACCGGATTTTCCTATAATGCCCAAATGGTTCGGCAAAAGGAAAGGATTTTTATGGGCAAGAAAAATATAATTACACTATCCATTTCAGCACTCACCTTTGTCTTGGTTTTGGGGATAATTGACACGGAGGGACTTTCAGCATCCAGCAACGAGCAACGAACAACGAACAACGAACAACGAGCTGAAATTGTAGTCTCGACGTCTAAAAAACTCGGCAGTATAAATCCTGACATTTATGGCCTGTTTATGGAGCTGGCGCTTCGTCAGTTCGATGGTGGGGCGTGGGCGGAAATGCTAGAAAGCCGGAAGTTTGCCGAAGATGATAACCTTGACAGTCAATATGGCCTTATCGTCCCCTGGTATCCTATCGGGCGAACCGAGAACACCCACTTTATGCACGACAATACCGTTTTTTACTGCGGCAATCAATCGCAGAAAATTGTAAGCCGGGAAAAGTCTGGTCATAGGGTCGGTATAGGCCAGGAAAATCTGTTTCTTCAGAAGGACAAGACTTATCAAATTCGAATTAACGTTAAGCAGCAGGGGATACAGACCCCGTTGGTTATTGCATTGGAAGGCCGGAAGGGCGTTTACGCCACAAATGAGGTTTCTTTGCCGGATGCCGATTGGAATCGTTTTTCATTTAATTTGAAATCAACCCGGACGGATAAAAATGGTAAATTCACGATAACATTTTCCGGCAGCGGCACACTGTGGGTGGGAACCGCCTCAATGATGCCCGAAGACAATCTATCCGGATTTAGAAAAGACGTTATTGAGGCCTTAAGAGAGATTCATCCGCCGAATATACGCTGGCCGGGGGGTAATGTCTCCTCCTGCTATCACTGGGAAGATGGAATAGGCAACAGGGACAAAAGGCCGGCCAGGTTTGATAAAGCGTTCCCGAACGCTAATGAATGGTTATCGAATGACGTCGGCATAGACGAGTTTATGAAGCTTTGCCGGCTGACCGGCGCAAAACCTTGTCTCGCCTTGAACGCTGGGGATGGCACGCCCCAGGAGGCGGCAAATTGGGTCGAATATTGTAATGGAGCTTTAGACACTAAGTATGGAAAACTAAGAGCCGAAAACGGACATCCTCAGCCCTATAATGTAAAGCTGTGGGGCATCGGCAACGAAATGTATGGCAACTGGCAGACCGGACACGTGGACGAAGAAACCTATGCAAGACGACATCTTGCAGTTGCAAAAGCAATTCTCGCGGTGGATAAAGACATAAAAATTGTAGCTTCTGCAGGCAGATACTGGAAATACCCACGCTGGAACCATGCCCTTTTTAAAATAGCCGGTAACTATTTTGATTATCTCTCTTTGCATTCTTACGCAAAAAAATACAGAAGCACATTAAAAAAACAGGACCTGAACGACCCCGCACTTGCCGAAGAGACTTATTACTATATTGTATCATCGCCGTACGGCGTCGAAGAGCAGATTATTGAGACGAATAAAGAGATAAGAAAGGCCCTTCCCAGCCGCCCCGAGGTTACTATTGCCTTTGATGAATGGAATGCAATGCTGTACAGGACGCCCAAAGTTGATTTCGCATTGAGAGATGGAATTTATGCTGCGGGCATTTTACACGCCTTCAGAAGACAGCTTAACGCACTAACATTGGCAAATTTCGCTTCGGCTGTGAATATGATACCGCTCATCGCCGTGAACCAATATGGTATCTTCTTGAATCCTCAGTATCTTGTTTTCAAGATGTACCTGAACCATTCAGGGACGTTTCTGCTCGAAACCAATGTAAAATGCGACAGCTTCCCCGCCCCCGAATACGAAAAGGGCCGCCCACAGGCAAAACCCCGAATCCCATACCTTGACGTTTCTGCCACAATCAGCGAAGATGAAAATACCCTTTACCTGGCGGTTATCAATTTACACGCCGATAAAAACGTTAAAGCCACACTTTCCTTCGATAAATGGGAGTTCTCTTCCGCCGGAAAGCGTCCTGCGGAGGAGGTAAAGTTTTTTGAACTTTATAATGACGATTATATGGCCGAAAATACCTTTGAGAAGCCGAACCGGCTGACCATAAAAGAAAGTATATTAAATGGCGTAAGTAATCCTTTTGATTATAGCTTCAAACCTCATTCGGTAACAATTATGGTATTTCGAAAGTAATGTGTGGCATAGTAGCTTATCTCGGTAAAAAGGTCGCTCAGCCCATTCTTATAGAAGGGCTGAAACGACTGGAATATCGCGGATACGACTCGGCCGGTGTGGCACTGATGGCCGGCGGCACAATAAAAATCAAAAAAACAAGCGGCAGAATCAGCGCCCTCGAAGAGATTTTAGATAAGCCGGATAGCAGAGAAACACTCGGCCTCGGACACACCCGCTGGGCTACTCACGGCCGGCCCAACACCGCCAACGCACATCCCCATCTCGACTATACCGGCAAAATCGCCGTCGTCCACAACGGAATTATCGAAAACTACGCGACGTTGAAGACCTGGCTGCAAAATGAAGGTGCCACCTTCGCAAGCGAAACCGATACCGAAGTGGTGGCAAACTTAATCGGATATTTCTACACTAAAGGCGACAAGACCGAAGAGATGAAAAAACCCCGTGGCCAAAATAAATTTGAATGGGCGGTTCAGAAGGCACTCTGTGAGCTCCACGGAACTTACGGTCTGTCTATTGTCTGTGCGGATTTCCCTGATATGCTCATCGGCGCTAAAAGAGGAAGCCCCTTGATTTTAGGCGTCGGCGATAACGAATATATCCTCGCCTCCGATGCCGCTGCGATAGTAGAGCATACCGCACAGGCCGTTTACCTTGCCGACAGCGAAATGGTTACCATCAGACCGGATGGCTTTCATACAAAGACCATTGACAATGTCACCGTCACTAAAGAGCTAAGTCAGATTGAATTTTCACTCGAGCAAATCGAGCTCGGCGGCTTCCAGCACCATATGCTAAAAGAAATTTTTGAGCAGCCCACCGCACTGAGCACCTGTATGGGCGGAAGAATCGACACCCGCAATAACGAAATTCGGCTGGGCGGCCTGTCTTCTTATTTACGTGAGCTGACCCGCACAAAACGCTTCATCCTCACCGCCTGCGGAACCGCATTTCACGCCGCCCTTGTCGGTGAATTCTTGTTCGAGCATCTGGCACGCATCCCCACCGAGACCGAATACGCCAGCGAATTTCGATACCGAAATCCAATCATCGAGGACGGCACAGTCGTCATAGCGATAAGCCAGTCCGGCGAAACCGCCGACACACTCGCCGCCGTAGAGCAGGCCAAAGAAAGAGGCGCAACCGTCCTCGGCATTGTCAATGTCGTCGGCTCATCAATCGCCCGTGCGACCGATGCAGGCGTATATCTGCACGTCGGCCCCGAAATCGGAGTCGCCAGCACAAAGGCATTTACCGCACAAGTGGCCGTAATGACAATGCTGGCAATCGAGTTGGGAAGAAGAAGACATATAAGCACCGACCGGGCAGCTAAGTCCATCGAGCAGCTTTCACTCATACCGGATAAGGTAAGCAGAATACTCGAGCAGTCCGACCATATTAAAAAAATCGCCTCCGCAAATATCGACAGGGACAATTGGCTCTTCCTCGGCAGGGGCTTCAATTACCCCGTTGCCCTCGAAGGCGCCTTAAAGCTAAAGGAGATAAGCTACATCCACGCCGAAGGACTCCCCGCTGCCGAGATGAAGCACGGCCCCATCGCCTTGATTGCTGACGGTATGCCCGTCGTCTTTGTCGCCACAGAAGGACCCCAATACGACAAAATTATGGGCAACATCGAAGAGGTCAGGGCACGAGGCGGAAAGACCATCATTGTCGCAACCCAAGGCGACGAGAACATCAACCGGTGTGCCGACCAGTTGATTACCGTCCCGCCGGCGCCCGAACTCTTACAGCCGATGCTCACCGTTGTACCGCTGCAGCTATTGGCATATCACGCTGCTGTCCTCCGCGGCCACGACGTTGACAAACCCCGAAACCTCGCGAAAAGCGTAACCGTCGAGTAACAACCATATTTTGGGCTTTACCCGGCTCAATACCTGCCAACTTGGCATATATCCCTAAAACGGCGTGATTATAACTTCTTGTCTTTGCTAAAGTTGTGTTTTTTTGGCTTTTTGGGCACACTGTTTGCCCTTTATTTTTTATAATGTATTCAAACTGACCGGTTTGCAGCAGGTGTTTAACCCGCCCCTCCGAGGGGCGGGTTAAATGTAAGTCGATTTTTGATAATACGTTCCGCAATTTTGCGTTTTGCACTTTGATTTTTGCATTTTCAAACTGGCCGTCGGTCAGTTTGAGTAATGTAGATTATAGCTGACGATTATAAACTTAAAGGAACCTCGCTATGAGATTTGACAAATTTACACTCAAGGCCCAGGAGGCGTTGGCCACCGCACAGCAGATTGCAATGGCCAAATCCCATACCGTCCTCTCGCCGTTGCATTTGTTAAGTGCTATTTGCGGTGATGATGAGGGTATTGTTGTTATGGCTCTGAAAAAAATCGGCGCAAACGTCTCACGAATAAAAGATATGATAGAAAGCGAGCTTGCTCGCCTGCCGCAGGGACAAACCGGCACCCAGATTATGCCCGACCCCACTCTTAATCAGATTGTTCTCGACGCCCAGAACAGAGCCGATGCAGCCGGCGATGAGTACCTAAGCGTGGAGCACCTGTTTGTCTCACTGGCCTTCCTGCCCGGCGACGCAAAAGAGATTTTACGACTCAATTCAATCACAACCGAACAGATTGAAGATGCCTTAAAAGAGATTCGCGGCGGCGAAAGGATAACCGACCAGACACCCGAAGACAAATATAGAGCCCTTGAACGCTACGGAATCGACCTTCTGGAGATGGCACGAAAAGGCAAGCTCGACCCTGTTATCGGCAGAGACGAGGAAATCCGCCGGTGTATGCAGGTTTTGAACCGCCGAACAAAAAATAATCCCGTCTTGATTGGTGAGCCCGGCGTCGGAAAGACCGCTATTGTCGAAGGACTCGCCCAGCGAATCGTCGCAGGCGATGTCCCCACCGGCCTGAAAAATAAAAGGATAATCGCACTCGATATGGGGGCACTTATTGCCGGAACAAAATTCAGAGGTGAATTTGAGGACCGCTTAAAGGCCGTCCTGAAAGAGGTTATCGCCGCCGCCGGCCGGATTATACTTTTCATCGACGAGCTGCACACAGTCGTCGGTGCCGGAAAGGCCGAAGGTGCCGTTGATGCAGGTAATCTGTTAAAGCCGTCCCTTGCAAGAGGCGAGTTGCGATGTATCGGTGCGACCACGATTGACGAATATCGAAAATATGTTGAAAAAGACGCCGCACTTGAAAGGCGTTTTCAGCCGATTCTGATTGACCCGCCCACCGTCGAAGAAACCATAGCCATTCTTCGCGGCCTAAAGGACCGCTACGATACCCACCACGGCGTCCGAATTACCGACTCGGCCCTCGTCTCCGCCGCAACCCTCTCGAACCGCTACATCTCCGACCGATGGCTGCCCGACAAGGCCATAGACCTTGTTGACGAGGCCGCTTCACGACTCCGCATCGAAAACGATTCGCTGCCCGCCGAGCTGGACACCATTCGAAGAAAAATTGTTCAGTTGCAAATCGAGCGCGAAGCACTCAAAAAGGAAACCGACAAGGCAAGTAAACAGCGATTGAAAAATACTGAAAAGCAGTTAGCCGAATTGCAGCAGAAAGACAAAGACTTTACCGCACAATGGGAAAGCGAAAAGGCTGTCTCCGACCGCATAAAGCAGCTCAAACAGAAAATCGAAGATTCTCAAACTCAATTCGAAAATGCCCAGCGAAAAGGCGAGCTCGAAACCGCCGCCCGCCTGAAATACGAGACAATCGCTAATCTGAGAAACCAGCTCCAGCAGAAGGAATCCCAGCTTTCTCAATCCGAGAGGGGCATAATTCAGAACGAGGTAACCGAAGAGCATATCGCCGAAGTCGTCTCGAAGTGGACGGGAATACCGCTCGTTAGATTATTAAGCGGCGAGCGAGAACGGCTGATGAAAATGGAACAGGCAATCGCCGAAAGGGTCGTCGGCCAGAATGAGGCCGTCACCGCACTTTGCAACGCCGTGCGAAGAAGCAGGGCAGGGCTCAGTGACGTAAATCGGCCGATAGGAACGTTTCTATTCCTCGGCCCCACCGGCGTAGGCAAGACCGAGCTTTCAAAGGCGCTTGCCGATTTCCTCTTTAATGACCCGAACGCTATGATTCGCATCGATATGAGCGAATTTATGGAGCCCCACAGCATCGCCCGCCTTATCGGCTCACCGCCCGGCTACGTCGGCTACGAGGAGGGCGGCCGCCTCACCGAGGCCGTCCGGCGCAAACCATATTCGGTGATTTTATTCGACGAAATCGAGAAGGCACACCCCGATGTCTTCAACATCCTGCTGCAGGTCTTCGATGATGGCCGATTGACCGACGGCAAAGGCCGGACAGTCGATTTCAAAAATACCGTTATCATTATGACAAGCAACATCGCCAGCCAGCAGATTCAGCAGCTTACCGAAGAAGCCGGCGCCGACTGGGAAATCGAAGCGCACGTCAAGGATGCCCTGAAACAGCTTTTCAAACCCGAGTTCTTAAATCGCGTTGATGAGATAATCGTCTTCCGTATGCTGACGAAGGACGATTTGCGAAAAATTGTTGATATCCAATTGGGTTATCTCGCCGAGCGTCTCAAAGACCGCAGGATTGAGCCTGAATTTACCGACAGTGCCCGTGACCAGATTATGGACGAGGGCTACGACCCTGCCTTTGGTGCCAGGCCCCTGAAGCGAACCATTCAGCAGCGATTGGAGAACCCACTCGCCACAGAAATCTTAGCCGGAAAATTCACCGATGGCGACAAAATCAAAATCGACGCTGACCTGCACAAATTCACATTCAAAAAGGTATGATTTTTGACGTGCTTTTCTTTTAAACTCTGGTAGTTTATTATCGTGTGAAGGTAAAAACGTGCTATCGAGCAGTGGTGGCCGCTGCCGGTTTGCATAAGAGACATCAGAGATATATGTCAAAGAAACGTCAATCAAAACGTGCTTTAATAATGAAGGCCAGCCTCCGCCGGACAGCCCGACGAAAAAGCTTAAAGGAAATGCTGCAGGAAGACAAATTGCTTAAGCGAATGACCAAAGACCACTTGGATGTGCTACAAAACATCGAATTTGCTATAGTGACCAAATATCGCCAGGACAGCAGTATTGACGACCGCATAGTTGCCGACGCTCTAAAAGGGGCTATGGGTAATGACCTGCCGCAGGACAAGCGAGCCGCGTCAATAAACGGGGCGTTGCAGGACATACGCGAGTTTCGCAGCGATGTTTCGGACAGTGTTTGGCAAGCAGGTCTGCGGATAGTGTTACAATCTGTCCGCCAGCATTCCGACCTAAGGCAGGGCACGACAGATTATCTCGACTTCGTCTGCGATTTCGTTCTGTAACCACACCACACAGCATTGCCGGGCATGTCCTGTAAGCCGTGACAATCCCGTCTTGAATTTCGTATTTCGGTAATTTGAATTTGTTTAGGATTTCGGATTTCGTGCTTCGGATTTAAAAGTTTTCCTGTATGTATTTGACCGCGTTGTTGAAAATTGTCATTCCATCGGCATCGACCTTATAGTTATGTTCACTATTTCTTCAGAGGTACTATGTGTTTTTTAAGAAAAACCTTTATTGCTTCGACAGTTTGCTGCTTTACCGAACTGGGGCTTTGCGCTACCCAGACGGTAAAATTATACAATTCTTGCGTATCAGCCCTTATCCATTTGCCGTTCTCGTAAAGAAAGACGAACAGGATTGTTATCGCAATCCTTTTGTTGCCGTTCTGGAAGGGGTGATTCTTAATCAAAAGATAAAAAAGAATAGCTGCCTTTGCCGGAAGCGATGGATATAAGGCTCTGCCGGTAAAACTTTGAAAGGGTGTTGCCAGACAGCTTTCCAGAACGTTGGGAAAGCGTGTCGAGAAATCCGGAATCGGCTCATCGAAGGTGAGCGTCTCCTGTGCTAATCTGAAGGCAATAAACTCGACCTGCGTTATAGTAATAACCTTCATCATTCACCGCCCAGAAGTTTTAGCAGTTGGCCGTATTCTTTGACGGTTTTTCTTACAGCGGCCTCTATTTGCTTTTTGGCGGGACCGGTCAAATCCTTACCGAGCGTGTTTATTATAGAACTTTTGGGAATGGCAAAATTTCTGCCGATTCTGATGGCCTTTATTTGTCCTTTCTTGACCTTTTTATAAACAGCAGTCCTGCTTACCCCCAGAATCCTGGCCGCCTGCGGTATAGTAAGATATTTGCCGTTCTTCATATGCTAACCTCTTTGAATTATGTAAATTACCATAATTTTAACCTTGAAGGAATTGTTAACCTGTGTTAACCGCTTAATAAAGGTTAACATAAACGAATTGAAAGGCCAGAGAAAATCTTAAAAATCGACATTTATTCGGCCGTTCGAACTTCAGGCTTAAAAGTTTTCCTGTATGTATTTGACCGCGTTGTTAAAAATTGTCATTCCGTCTGCGTCATTTTTGCCTTTAAGTCGTGTCCAGCGTGGATGTTGGGTATGCCGAACGTGCCTTTCCGGATGTGGCATAAGCCCCAATACTCTGCCGGTAGCATCCGTCAACCCCGCTATCGAATCCACCGACCCATTGGGGTTTATTGGGTAGGGGCCTTCGTTGCCATCTTCATCCACATATTTGAACGCAATGTGTCCCTTCTCTTGCAATCTTTCTAATGTTGGCTCATCTTTGGTAACGACTTTGCCCTCCCCGTGCGCAATCGGCAGATATATTTGCGGCCTGCCCGGCTCAATGAATATGCACCTGTCCGTCTGTGGGGCCAAATACACCCATCTATCCTCGAATTTCCCGCTGTCGTTATAGGTTATAGTAACCAGATTAGTCGCTGGTCTTTGGTCTGCAGTCTTTTGTCTTGAGTCTTTTTTGTTTATCTCTGTGTTCCCTGTGGCCAAAATAAAATTATTCTCTGTGTTCTCTGTGTCCTCTGTGGCAAACCCCGGCAGAATCCCCGTCTTAACCAAAACCTGAAAGCCGTTGCATATCCCTAATACCAATTTGCCGTCATCGATAAATTTTCGTATCGGCTCGTAGAAATGGTGTATGATTTGATTTGCTAAAATTTTACCCGCCGCAACGTCGTCGCCGTAGCTAAACCCCCCCGGAAATACGATTATCTGAAATTCATCGAGCAGTCCCTTGTCCTCAATCAGCCGGTTTATATGCACCCGCTCTGCCTCTGCACCCGCTAATTCAAGCGCGTGCTCCGTCTCCATATCGCAGTTTATCCCCGCCGCCCGCAACACTATCGCTCTAACCTGCACCATTTTCTTTCTTGTCATTCCTGCGGAAGCAGGAA
Source organism: uncultured Pirellulales bacterium (assembly GCA_964405375.1). Taxonomy (GTDB): domain Bacteria; phylum Planctomycetota; class Phycisphaerae; order Sedimentisphaerales; family Anaerobacaceae; genus CAYONQ01. The sequence goes on along the minus strand of CAYONQ010000028.1, from coordinate 14,676 downwards.
TCCATCCCTTCTTTCAACTCAGAACTTAACACTCAAAACTCAAAACTATAATTACCAATCAAGCGGCTCCTGCCATGCCCGTTTCAATGAATCCAAATCCGCTTCGATTACCTTTTGGCCGTCTTCTGCTTTTATAACTAATGTCTTTTCCTCCGTTACTTTACCGATTTGTCCGAAGGGTAAATTCAGCATCATCTTCGCAAAGGCATCATAATTTTCCGGCTGAACATCTACGATATAACGAGAATTAGACTCGCTGAACAATTGCGCATCAGCTCGTCGGCAGTCATTGGCCTTCGGCAGCCCGCGCAAATCCGCCTCTATCCCCAATCCGCCTGCAAACCCCATCTCCGCCAGTGCCACCGCCAAACCACCCTCCGAGCAGTCGTGACAGCTAACGATAAGACCGTCCGCTATCGCAGCCGAAATCTTTTTGGCAATCTCAGGTGCTGTTTCAAGCTCTAATCTTGGAACATTCGCACCGAGCTGTTCGTGGATTTTATAATAGTGCGAACCGCCCAATTCATTTTTCGTCTCGCCCACTATGAATAATATGTTGCCCGCCTTTTTAACGTCCATTGTTACGCACTTATTCACGTCATCAACCGGCGATATTGCGCTTATAAGTAGTGTCGATGGTATCGAGATTGTCGTCCCGTCCTCGCAGGCAAACTCATTATTGAGCGAATCCTTACCGGAGATAAACGGCGCCTCGAACGCCATCGCCCCGTCATAACACGCCTGCGCCGCCCGCACTAACGGCCCCAACGTCTCCGGCCTCGTGCAATCACCCCAGCAGAAGTTGTCTAACAGCGCAATCCTGTCGAATCGACCGCCGACGCAAACTATGTTCCGTATCGCCTCCTCTATCCCCGCCAGCGCCATCCAGTACGGGTCGATATCGCCGTACATCGGGTTCATCCCGCAGCTAATTGCAACACCTCTGTCCGAATCGAACTTAGGCCTTATCACCGCCCCGTCACCGGGCCCGTCATTATTTACACCCACCAACGGCTTGACAACCGACCCGCCCTGTACCTCATGGTCGTATTGACGGATTACCCACTCCTTGCTGGCAACGTTATAACAGGAGAGAATCCGCAAAAGCTCATCGTTGTAATTATCTTTCTCGGCTATGCTCGGCTCGCTAAGTTGTTGGTTTTGCCACACCGCCTTCCGCGAGTATCTCGGCAGCCCGTCGTGCAGAAACTCCATATCGAGCTTTGCCACCTCCTCGCCGTCGTATCGAAGCGTCAGCTTCTTATCACCGGTGAATCGCCCTATCACCGTTGATTCGACATTCTCGCCGTCGAAAATCCTCTTTATCGCCTCCAGATTTTCCGGCCTGACAGCCACCACCATTCTTTCCTGTGCCTCGCTAATCCAGATTTCCGTATAGTTAAGCCCCGCATATTTGAGCGGCACCTTCTCCAAGTCGATTTCCACGCCGAGTTCTTTACCCATCTCGCCCACCGCGCCGCTAAGCCCGCCTGCCCCGCAGTCGGCGATTGCCTCGTAAAGCCCCGCCTCGTTTGCCGCAACTAATACGTCGAGCGTCTTCTTTTCTGTTATCGGATTGCCGATTTGCACAGCGTGCGAGAAGATGGTCTCGTGCTCGTGCGTCATCTGCCCCGAGGAAAACGTTGCCCCGTGTATCCCGTCCCGGCCCGTCCTGCCGCCGACCACGATAACCAGATTCCCCACCTGCGGGTTATCGAAGCATTTATTGCTGTCTATCAGCCCGATATTGCCGCAATACACTAACGGATTACCCAGATACCTGTCATCGAAATAGATTGCACCGTTGACCGTTGGTATCCCCATCCTGTTGCCGTAGTCGCGAACGCCCGCCACAACGCCCTTCATAATCCTTCTCGGATGCAGAACACCTTTTGGAATATCTTCGAGTTTCTTGTCCGGCTCGCCGAAGCAGAATATGTCCGTGTTGGCGATGGGTCTTGCGCCTAATCCGGTCGCCATCGGGTCGCGAATCACACCTCCAATCCCCGTCGCAGACCCTCCGTAAGGGTCAAGTGCTGATGGATGGTTGTGCGTCTCGACCTTGAAGCAGACCGCCGTTTCCTCGTCGAATTCCACCACCCCCGAATTATCGACGAATACCGATATACACCAGCTCTTATTAAGTTCTTTGGTCGCCTTGAAAACGGTCTCTTTTAAAAGATTGTCGAAGTGCAACTGCTCGCCGTCGATTGTCATATCGACCGAGCTTTTAAGCGTTTTATGAACGCAGTGTTCGCTCCACGTCTGTGCAATTGCCTCGAGTTCGACGTCGGTCGGCTCTTTAGCCAACTGCTCGTAGTATTTTTGAATGGTCTGCATCTCGACCAAATTCAGGAACAGGTCCCTTTCTTTGCTCAATTTTTTAAGCCCCTCATCGTCGAGCACCCGTATAGGACAGTGTGCTATCTGAAGTTTGTATGGCTTCAGATGCGGGCTTGGCGGCTCGGCCTCGTTGCCGATAACGCAGTCCTCGATACAGTCGTTTGCCATGATTTTCTTTGCGATGGTTTCACTCTGGCCCGGCTTAATATCGCCCAATATAATATATTTTCGTGCCGTCCGGACATTGCTTACCTTCACACCCATATCAGCTATTGCAGCCGTTACCGACTCGGCCACAGGGTCGGTTACCCCGCTTTTCAAATGCACCTCGATTAGCGTCGCCTTCGCCAGACCCGCAGGCGCTCCGCTTCTGCCTGTATAGTATTCTTCGCACACAGGGTCGCTCAGAAGCTCTTTAGCCACTCGCTCGGCAAATTGCTTATCGAAATCGGCCTCAATCAAAAATACCTTGGCAAACTGTACCGCCTCCACCGAACCGATGCCAAGCTCTTTTATCTCTTCCAGCACGCTGTTGCCGTGAACGTCGGCAAACCCGGCCCGGTTAAAGACCTCGAATCGCCACTGCCTCACGATAACAATTCCTTCTTTCTGATTTTATGCCCTATTAACTTTGCCCGTTTGCTTCTTGCCTTCTCGAGCAGCCTTTCAATCTGCTTTTTGTCACCGCTTTTGATTGCCTTCTTGAGCTTCGCTAACTCAGTTGTAATTTTATCGATGCCTTTAGTGGCGTTGTCTGCATTTGTGACAAGTATGTCAGCCCAGACGTTAGCCGGCCCCGATGCTATTCTTGATGTGTCTATAAAACCCTTGCCGGCGAATTTTAGCTCTTCCGTCTCGCTGGCGTTTATCAACGCCGCCGCCGTTATATGCGGTAAGTGACTTACATTCGCAAAGACTCTATCGTGCTCGACCGGCCCCATTATCTTTACGGCACAGCCAAGCTTCGACCAGAATTTTTTGACCGTCCGCACCGCCTTGCGATTGCTCTTTTCTGTCGTTGTCAGGATGCACTCCGTCCCCTCGAACAAGTCGTCTCTCGCAAATTCAACACCCCTTTGTTCCGACCCTGCAATCGGATGAGAGCCGACATAATGCACCGTTTTGGGAAGTTGCTTGGCTGCCCAGCGGTGCGGCAGGACCTTCGTCGAGCCGACATCGCTAACAATACAGCCGACCGGCAGCGCATCAGCAATTTGGCTGAAGATTTCCTCGAACGTGCATATAGGCGTTGCCAGGATTACTAGGTCCGCGCAAGCTACGCTTGCCGTTAAACAGTCGGCGATTTCCTCTGCCACCGCCAATTGTCTCGCCTTTCGGCGGGTGCTGGCGCGGTGCGTGTAACCTACCGTTTTTACGCCGGAAAAAGCACGCGAAACCGCCAGAGTTATCGAGCCGCCCAAAAGACCCAGCCCTATGACCGTTATTTGCTTTAACTCTCTCAAAATCAAGACCTTACAGAAATACCCTCAAAACAGACGCCGCTAAAAAATATAGCAGAACCCGCCCGTTGTCAATTTTTTTCCTTGATTTATCCCGTTAAAATGTTAGCATTTCAACCTCAGAAAGAAATAGTCGTCGGAGACGGCAAAAAAACAGCGTCCCGTCCACTTTGGGTGGCGAGGATTTTTTTTATGAGTATTTCTGTTGTGTGCAAATTGTAGCGATTTGGGCACACGACAAAAATGGACACTATTGAGATGCCGAATAACAGAAATAAAATTGGTGATGGTGACTATCTGGACTTTGAGCAGAAGGTGGCCGACCTCGACCGTCAGATGGACGAGCTGCGCCGCCTGAGCTCCGTCAAAGGTATTGACTATTCTGCTGAGATTCGCCGCTTACAGAAAGAGCAGGTTACAGAGCTAAAACGAAGCTATTCGAAGCTCTCCGCCTGGCAGACCGTTCAGGTCGCTCGCCACCCACGCAGACCGCTGCTGCCTGATTATCTTGACCTAATGGTAAAGGATTTCCGCGAGCTGCACGGCGATAGGTGCTTCGGCGACGACAGGGCAATCGTAACCGGCTTCGGCCAGGTCGGAAGAGAAAAGGTGTTGATTGTCGGCCAGAACAAGGGAAGAACCACAAAGCAGAAGATTGCCTGTAATTTCGGCTGCCCCAATCCCGAGGGATATCGAAAGGCCCTCGCCAAGATGAAATTCGCCGAAAAGTATGGCATCCCCATCGTTACGCTCATTGATACCCCGGGCGCCTACCCCGGTATCGGTGCCGAAGAACGCGGACAGGCACAGGCGATAGCAGCCAATCTTATAGGCATGTCACGACTGGCCGTGCCCATAATTTGCATCTGTATCGGTGAGGGCGGTTCGGGTGGTGCTCTGGGCATCGGTGTGGGCGACCGCTTCGCTATGCTCGAATTCGCTTATTATTCCGTCATATCACCCGAGGGATGCGCCGCAATACTCTGGCGGGATGGCTCACAGGCACCCGAAGCCGCCGAGGCACTCAAATTAACCAGCGGCGATTTGTATAAGCTCGGACTGATTGATGCGATTATTCCGGAACCGCTCGGAGGAGCGCACCGAAACGTCCACGATACCGTTTATAACGTCGAGGCGTATATTGTTAAGACACTAAGAGACCTCAAACGCACAAAGATTGAAAATCTACTTGAGAACAGATACAAAAGGTTGCGCTCCATAGGAACCGTTTCTATAAACCATCGTGTCAGACCGAAAGCAAAACCGATAATAAAAACCGTCCCCGCTAAAGCAAGACCCGTCCCCGCAAAAGTCTGACAAAATCCTATTTAGCCGTCACCGCCACTATGCACTAACTCGTCCCTCGCCTGTTGTCTGTCTTTTGTTTTTCTTTACTTCGACATTCCTTGTTCGATATTCGACATTCGATATTCTCTTCACCCTATTCCTTAAATGCTACCCCCTATGTATTCTGGCATATTCTCAATGCGTATGCTCCTTTGCGTCTGTCCTGCGTGAGAAAGTTCTATCCGCATATAATCTATGCCGGCCAGAGCCGATTCGATTTTATCAGCCCACTCAATCATGACCGCCGACTGCCGATAGCAAAAATCGTCAAAGCCGAGCATCTCGAACTCCTCAATCGAATTTATCCGGTAAGCATCTATGTGGTAAACGTCGATTCGTCCCGCATATTCTTTCACTATAACGAACGTAGGACTGCTGACACTTCTGCTGTCCTCTGCCCCGCTACCGGCGGCAATCCCCTTGATAAGGTGTGTTTTCCCGCTGCCCAAAGGCCCGCAAACGGCTATAATTTCACCCCCTTTTAACTGCGAGCCAATCCTCTGACCAACTTCTATCGTCTCCTCCGCCGAATTTGAAACAACTTCCAGCTCCATAACCAGCTCAATAATCAATTATCATTCATCAATAATCATTTACCTCAGGTGGTTATATCCTTTCGGCTCCAAATCGCTAATCCGACCGTCCGCCGTCTTTATCTGCATCTTGCCGCTGTCGGTAATTGTGCCGATTTGCGTTATTGGTATTGCCCCGTCCCATTGTTGCGTAAGTGTCTTGCAGTCCTCTTTACAGAGCGTAAAAAGCAGCTCAAAATCCTCACCGTCGTTTAACGCCGCACTTAACGGCTCCTTGCCTCTTTTGGCTTCATCCGATATCGGTATCCGCTCCGCCTCTATAACAGCCCCCGCCTTGCTCTGGCTGCAGATTCGATTCAAATCGCTGCTCAACCCGTCGCTTATATCAATCATCGCATTCACATTCACCTTCGCAGCAATCTTTATCGCCTCTTTAACCCTCGGCTCAAATGCCAGATGTTTCCCCGAACCCGCACCGCCCAATGTGCCTGTAACGCAGATACAATCACCGACCTTCGCACCCGCTCGTTTTATGGGTTTACCGCCGGCACTCCTGCTGAGCATCGCAACGTTTATTGCAAGCCGTTCTTTTCCCCTCCACCTCGTAATATCGCCGCCCACGAGCTCACAGCCGAATTTCTCGCCCGCCGACGTAATCCCCCAATAAAGCTGCTTTAATTCTTCTTCACCGAAATGCTTTGGCAGCGCAACGGCCGCAACCGCAGCTACGGGCATCGTCGCCATCGCCGCACAATCGCTAAGCCCGACCGCCATCGCCTTGTATCCAACCTGTCTTAAAGTGGCCTTCTGCAAGTCGAAGTGCACACCCTCTAACAGCATATCCGTCGTAACCAGAACTTTTGTGCCGTCCCCTAATCGGATTTCAGCCATATCGTCCCCGATACCGATAGGAAAATCCCCCGCATCTAATTTACTCTGGCGTGCGAACCAGTCCGTTATCTCGTCTTCACTCACACTCATCGCTTCGCCAACTGCCTCTGCCAGTATGCGATTTGCTTTTTTGCCTCTTTTGTCCCGGCTGCCCCTTCGGTAACATATTTGCCCGCCACCTTTTCTGCTCCGAGTATTTTATACACATCTTTATCGATTGAAGCCGAAAACTTCTTGAACTCATCCGGACCAAGCTCACCGAGTTTCTTCTTTGTCTTCTCACAGTAAGCAACTATCAAGCCGACAATACCGTGCGCATCGCGAAAGGCCGCCTTTTTCCCGACCAGATACTCAGCTAAGGCGGTAGCATCCAAAAACCCTTCATCTAATCCTGCCGATATTCTCTTCGTATTGAAGTTACTGTGCGAAACGACCGCCCTCGCCATATCCAGCGATTGGCTGACGGTATCAGCCGCCGAAAAAACGTGAATCTTGTCCTCCTGCAAATCCCGGTTATACCCCGTCGGCTGGCCCTTTAGTATCGTCAGTATCCCCATCAACGAGCCATAGACCCCGCCCGACTTTGCTCGAATCAGCTCTAATACGTCCGGGTTGCGCTTCTGCGGCATCATACTCGATGACGTGCACAAGCTGTCGTCGATTGTCACAAACCCGAATTCACTGGATGAGTAAATTATCCAGTCCTCCGCCAGACGTGACAGATGCGCCGCAATCACCGCACAATCGAATATAAATTCCGCACAAAAGTCCCTGTCGCCTACCGCATCAATACTGTTTCTGCTGATACCGCTGAACCCTAACTGCCTCGCCGTGCTTCTTCTGTCTATCGGCAGCGTTGAGCCGGCCACCGCACCACTGCCTAATGGCGAAACATTAAGCAGTTCGCTGCAATTGCCGAGCCGGATAAAGTCACGCTCGAGCTGCTCCACAAAGCTTACCAAATATGCCGCGATAGAAACCGGCCACGCTCGCTGAAGATGCGTATAACCCGCCATCACATTTCCCACATATTTACCCGCCAGTTTCACAAACGCCTCTTGCAGCAGCGTTATCTTCGACCGCAAATCTTCTATCTCATCCCGCACCCACAGTCGAATATCGGTTGCAACCTGGTCGTTTCGGCTCCTGCCCGTATGCAGCTTCTTGCCCGCCTGACCAATCTTCGCCACCAGTGCCGCCTCAATCGCCATATGAATATCTTCGTATGTTTTATCAAACCTGAATTTACCTTCCGTTATTTCCCGCTCGATTTCCAATAGCCCCCTTTTTATCTGCTTAAATTCGGACTGGGTAATTAGCTTTTGTTCTGCTAACATCTGCGAATGAGCAATTGAGCCGGCGATATCGTATTTATAGAGTCGCTTGTCCACAGAAAGTGACTCTACGAATTCAACCATTTTACTGTCTGGCCGACCGGCCAATCGCTTCTCCCAGCTCTTCTTTACTTTGGCCATTGTATTCTCTCCAAAAACAAACCGTCTTTCCTCGAAATGATAAGCACTATAGAAATGTCTGTCAACCCCGTTAGAAACTTCCGGTTTTTGGATTATATTATACCTCATTCTGCAATTTCTAACGGGGTCAAGCACGCCTGTTGGTTGTTTTAAGCCAAACCGGTATTCGAAGATACTAAAATATGCCCCCCTTGGCATTTATCGCTGTGGCATCGACCTCACATAGCCGCCGCTCATCCCGTTGTACCGCGCCACCCACTGCTGCTTACCGTTCGGCCCGTACTTAATTGTGGCGTAATCGTAGTCTCCGCCGGCCCCTATGCTTGAACCTGTAACATAAACGTTGCCAGAGCCGTCCACCACTATGGCATTCGCATAATCATCCCCTTTACCCGGTTTATTATACCTCACCACCCATAGCTCATTGCCGTTCGAGTTGTATTTGATTGTAGCGTAATCTCGTCCTGTACCAAGCCCCGTCGTGTACCCCGTAACATACACATTGCCGTAGCCATCCACAGCTACAGCGTTTGCATAATCATCGCCGTTAGCCGACCCGTTGTACTTGGTCGTCCAAAGCTGATTGCCGTTCTGCCCGTACTTGACTGTGGCATAATCGTAGTCGCCGCCGGTAGCCTTGCTGTATCCTGTCACGTAAACGTCACCACGGCTGTCTATCGCTATTGTCCGGGCACCGTCCCAGCCGTCAGCCGGCCCGCTGTACTTTGATACCCACAGTTCGTTACCGTTCGAGTCATACTTGATTTTGCAGTACCCCTGCGATATGCCTCCGCCCGCGCTGGCGCCTGTAACGTAAACATTACCAACACTGTCCACACTTATGCTGTATGCATGGTCGGAACCGTTGGCCGGGTCGCTGTACCTCGCCACCCACACCTGCTTGCCGTCCGGCCCATACTTAATTGTGGCGTAATCATAATTGCCGTCGGAACCTACACTCGAACCCGTCACATAGACGTTACCGCTGTTATCCACCGCTATGGCGTTGGCGTTATCATCGCCATCACCGGGCCCATTGTACCTCGCCACCCACAGCTCGTTGCCGTTTCGGTCGTATTTGATTGTGGCGTAATCCCAGTACGTCCCCAGCCCCGTCGTATAGCCCGTTACGTACACATTGCCGTCGGCGTCCACTGCTATGTCGTGCGCATCATCGTTACTATTACCTGGCCAGACGGTTCCCGCAGACCATCCCTCGGTGATGGCACCGGCCCTTGGCTGCGGCTCGAACCGATATGGAGGCGTCATTAAAAAATCACCGAAATCTTTCTTGTAGCTGCCCCTGCCCTCGCCGGCAATTTCACCCGCCGCGTACAGCGTCTCTCCGTATGGCGATTTGCTTGCCTCAGCAGTGCCGCCGTACGTCCCCTGATTGACCCTGTCCCCGTTAGGTGCGGGTTCAGCCGCACTCGGACCGCAGCGGTCGCCGCCCGTATCGATGCTCGGGCTTGTAACGTCATCGATTACCCATCCCCTTAAATCTTCGTCCCACCGACCGCCTTTGGATTTGAGATGAAAGTCCTCAGGCCCCGCAAAAAGCGGGTCAGCGTGAATATCTCTCACACCGGCAACCGTGCCGCTTGCGTAATTGCCAAGAACGTTGCCCCAGACGTTGTTGTACTTAATGCTGCCCTGGCAGTTACTTAAACCGTATCTGACGTTGGAAGTGATTACGCAGTTTCTGATTTCACCGTGGCAGCTTTGCAGGCCGTTGCCCCCAGTGTTGTAAGAAATAGTGCAGTTCTTGACCTCCCCGTTGCAGCTCTGCAGCCCCTCGCCGTTACCGGTTACCAGGCAGTTGGCAACCGAGCCGTCACACCTGTATAACCCGATTCCGCTGTTATACGAGATTATACAGTTGACGATTGGGCCGTCGCAATCGTACAGACCGTACGCCCCGTTCTTTCTAATCGTGCAATTTGTTATTTCACCGTCGAGACCCTCTATGCCGCATCTGCTGTTGTCGCTGATACAGTTATTAACCAAAACCGGTGATGCGCCTTCCCCCTGAATCCCTGTCATATGATACCCTATCACCATATTACTAATCAAAGGCGAAGAATAGTGACAATATATCCCGAAACCCGTATTCTTGGCCGGGCCCGCCGCCTCGATGGTAAAGCCGCTCAATACCGACCTGCTGTCTTCGCCGCAATCGAATCTGACCGTATCATTTGGAAATCTTCCTTTGCGCCTGATTACAGTCCTTGCCACTATGGCGGGGTCATCGGGGTCGATGCTGCTTACGGTTATTGCCTTGCCGTAAAAGTTTATGCTTTCAACGTAAGCCCCGGGCCGCACCTTGACAATGTCACCATCTTCGGCCTTTTCAATTGCTTCTTGGATGGAGTCAAATGGATGGTCACTGCTCCCCTCTTCCAGCGCATCGCTTACCGCTGAGTCGTTTGGACCCGGGTCGCCACGGGCGTCGTCATCGACTACTATCGTCCGCGCTGCGCAGGTAGTTACCAGTAGCAGACAGACCAATAACACCCTCAAAACTTCCACTTCCCTCCTCCTTCTATGCTCAGAAGACGGGGAAAATATATATAATTATCCTACCACCCCCTTGTCCGATAATCAAGGACTTTTGCCTAAAATCACCGAAAATATTGCCTTTTAGCCCTTTTCACCTCAAAAAACGCCCTCTCACCAGCCACAAAACAGCCGCTTTTCAGCCGTTTTACAATCCACCGAACGCCGCTCAATCCCGGATTCTATTTTCTCGCTTTCTTATTGTCGCTGATATGGTTTTTCCCTGTAATCGTAATCCTTCATCTTCTTGGCGTAGTCGTCCATCGACTTCTTTGCCTGTTGCAGACGTTCCGACCTTTGTTTTGGCTTTTTTTTCTCTGTATAGCTGGTTACAACTCTCCACACCCCGTATGCTATCCATCCCGCTGCCACTATTATCGCCACCGTAATCATCACTATCTTAAACATACCACGCTCCTGTATAGTTTAGCCGTCGCCGCCTATCCCAAGCAAAGTCGAAGGCAGCAGAACTGAAAAGGGCACATCGACTTTGTACGCAATACGATACTTGTCCCCGTGAAACTTGTACCCGCGAAGGCGGGTAACGGGGATACGCACGATGCGATACAAACCTGTTTAGCCGGGGTTTCCTTATCTGAAGGTTACGCTGCTTTTGCCTTTTCTTCTATCCCGGTCAGTAAATTATACAACCACGAAAATATCGCTCCGCCAACCAGACCATCTAAAAGCCCCCAACCAAGACCGACAATACTTCCGACAGGGCTAATCGTGTATCCTCTATACACCCTGCCTATCATCGTAACCTCTCCCGTCGCTCCCTCGAACGCAATAATCCACCACGTCAGCAGAAAAAGCGCTGTCCCCCACACCAGACCACTTGTTAAAGCAAGCGTCTTCACATTCAATCTCATTTTACTATCCCCTTTCTCTCTTTCTAAACTTCACAATTCGACATTCCCTCTGTCATCCCCCAGGGGCTCATCCTTGGCCTCGCTGCCCGTACCTGCCTGCCCCAGCAATCTGTTGGCCGGGAACACGGAACCTCGATCGCCCATTGTAAATCGTAAATCGTCAATAGTAAATTGTAAATTAGTCTTCTGTCTTCGGTCTTCTGTCTTCTGACCTCTGACTTCTGACCTCTGACTTCTGACCTCTGTCTTCAGTCTTCCGTCCTCAGTCTCGCGTCTTTGGCTTGCGCTTGTTTCTTAGCTCTTCTATTCTGCTGTACCCGCATTCAGGGCATTTATCCGGGTAATCTTCGGAAACGGCGCTCATAAAGAAAATCTTCCCGCACTTCTTACACTCCATCGCCCTAAAAGCGCTTTGCTCGCCGCACTTCTCGCAAATCAACGGCGGCGGTGCTATTAACCCTCCCTCGTATTGCTGTACATACTCGAAGTAATCCTTCATATCCATCTGGTACGTCGCCCCGCAGTCGGGGTTGCTGCACATAATCCAGACCATTTTGCCGCTTGGAATACCGGCGGCGACATTATCATCGACCTTCTGCCCGGCTTCGCCTCTTTTCGGATTCGCCGCAAGGTACTTGTCGCAAAAGGCATCCACCATATTTTTAATGACCTGCCGGACACCTTCTTTGAGATTACCCACGCTAAGCAGCATCTCGTTCCGTACCCCCCAGACAATAGCAGGGCAGGACAGCTTTGGCTCTCTTTTTAATTCGGCATCCTCCATAAAGTTGACTTCCGTGTGTACCGCCGCAGTTTTCAATTCTTCTCTTGTCGCCAAAAAGACCTTTACACTGAGAATCGGCCTGCCCGCCGTCTGCTCACATTCCCGGTAGGAAAGCACCCTGATACCTTTTTGGCCAAGCCCCGCTTCCGCCTCCGTTTGCAATATATCTTCTCTCAGACCGAATCTCTTATCTGTTGTATGGCACGTTATTTGAACCTGTACTCTGCAGCCCTTCGCCCCGCCTAAAGCCGAGTATTCAGCGTTATGCTCCGCCCAGCAGCTAATCGCACAAACCCCTAATATCACCGCCGAAATCCAGTACCTTTTCGCCTTCATTTCATCCCCTTTCAGAAAAGTTCGCTTTTAACGTATGATAACAACGAGCTACTATTCACGAATCACGATTCACGAACATCGCCGCACCATTTTACCGCTTACCTCTCTCAATTCAACTAATACTTTAGGTCGAAGCAATCTCATCCCTCTCTGTCATTCTGAGCGCAGCGAAGAATCTATTTTTATCCGTCATTGCGAAGGAGCCGAAGGCGACTGCGGCGATCTCAATACTTTTTCCCTTTTACCTTTTTACTTTTCCCTTTCTTAGATTTTTCTTGTTACCCGACCCATTTTACTATATAATACACAAGCATTTAGCAATCAATAGCTTATGGCGGGTTCTAAATGGAGGACAAAAAAATGAAGAAAGCGATTTTCACCCTTTTATGCCTGCTGCCGGCTTTCACCTGCCAGGCACGGACTATCATCGTCGATGCTAACGGCTCAGGCGAATATCCGACTATTCAGGACGCAATAGATGACTCCAACAACGGCGATATAGTCATTCTCACCCCCGGCACATACACCGGCCAAGGCAACCGTGACATAGACTTTAATGGCCTTGCCATTACCCTCCGCAGCACCGACCCGAACGACCCGAACATCGTCGCCGCAACAATCATTGACTGTCAGGGCAGTATCTATGATCCACACCGCGGATTTTATTTCCACAATGGTGAGGGCGCGAACTCTGTATTGGCCGGACTTACTATAAATAATGGTTTTGCACCACTGGATTTGAATAATTTCTTAGAAGATGGCGGGGCTATTCTAATCGTGAATAGCAGTCCGACAATTCGCAACTGTATTATCAGCGACAACTCTGCCGAGTTTAGTGGAGCTATGGGTGTTCATGGAGGCTTTGGCGGTGGTATTTGTTGTTATGATAATGCTAACGCAACGATAATTAATTGTAATGTAACCTCCAACACAGCCGATAGAGGTGCCGGGATTGCTTGTAGTTCAAGCAATCCGACAATAAGTGGCTGCATAATCAGCAGTAATTTATCATTTACTGGCGGCGGGGGTATTATCTGTGACAATAATAGTAATCCATTGATCATCAACTGTACTATCATAGACAATTACACTCTAGATTATGGAAGTGGCATCTGGTGTTGTAATAGCAACCCGTCCATTCTTAATTGTACCATAAAGGGCAATTCGGCTGGGGACTCCCCCTATGGCCATGGTTTAGGTGGTGGCATTGCCTGCACTGAAAGCAGTGCGACAGTACGTAACTGTGTAATTGTTGGTAATTATGCCTCAATTTCGGGCGGTGGAATTTACTGTGATGCTGACATTAATCCCGGTAATCCATCAATCACCAACTGTACAATTGCCTACAATCGCACTGACGGTAAAGGCGGGGGAATTTGCTGTTACTTCAGCAACGCCACTACCACCAATTCCATTTTATGGGGTAATACCGCTGATTTATCAGGCCCTCAGATAGCCCTTTTTCTCAACCCATCATGGCCTTCAACACTTACAGCATCATACTGTGATATAGAAGGTGGTCAAGCAAGTGCTTATGTGGCAAACGGCTGTTCGCTAAACTGGCTTACTGGCAATATTGATGTTGACCCCTGCTTTGTCCAGCCCGGCTGTTGGGCCGATGCAAACGACCCGAACATCATCGTCGAGCCAAACGACCCCAACGCAATCTGGATTGAAGGCGACTATCATTTGTACCCATTTTCACTCTGCATCAACGCCGGCGACCCGAATTATGTCCCCGAACCCGACGAAACTGACCTCGACGGCAACCCGCGCGTAATCGCCGGCCGAATCGATATGGGCGCCTACGAATCTAACCATATCGAGGCCCGTCTTTGGGTATTGCCGAGAACAATCAACCGCCACAGCCGACAGCGAAGGGTAATGGCCTGGCTCCGTTTACCCAAAGGCGTCACCAAAGACCAGATTGATAGCAACACTCCGTTATTACTCTACCCGGGCGAAATCGAGCCGACCCGTCAATACATCTTCCAGCGAGGCCGCCGCCCTAAACGTGTAAGCATCATCGCCTACTTTGACAAGCGTGATTTGATGGATGTTATCAGTAACAATGGCAGG
>CAYONQ010000027.1:0-29698 GCA_964405375.1 uncultured Pirellulales bacterium | reverse complement strand
CAAGCACCGGAAAGTGCCTCAACAAGATTAGAGGCGATGTCTACTAAAAGCGATTCTTCCAGTTGCGATAACTTCCTCTCCGAACCTTCCTTAGATTTGGAATCAGATTCTGAATCACCAAGCAGTTGTGTTGCCCAGACAAAGGCAGTCTGGGAGGGTATACCGACAAGTCCACAGGGTTGCTGCCGGTCGGTGTCGAAAGACAGGTAATAGTCGTCCTGTTCGGTGGTTGAGCTTTGATATCCGTCGGCAAAGTGCTGAGTGGTCGAGGTAATTGTTACATTGAAATCATTATGATAGGAATCGGCGAACTTTTGAGCCATCGCTTCGGCCGTTGTCTTTGTGAAACTGTCAAGTCTTTCTAATTGGGTGCTGTTAAAACAGCGGGGCTGACGCCAATCGTATTCGGTACTTTCTGTTTGCGTGGTTTCATCTGTCGGCCTCGAGCCGACTGCTGCAAGAAGCTGCCGTATCTTGCCTCTGCTCAACCCTTTACTGTGCTCAGCGGCAGGATTATTAGTAACTGTGTCACTCATTGTATAGCAAATTCCTTAAAAAGAATCTTCTTGATTTGAGGCCGACTGTCAGGGAAAAGTCTCTCGTTAAAGGCATCAAGTACCTCGGATTGAATACGCTTGAGACCTTTATCGCCTCTGATATCTTCGATGCTTAGACTTGCGAGGTAGATAGTAAGCCAGTTCGTCAGGAGAGGTCTTTTCTCCTCGATAAAGCCGGTACCTTTATTCTCATCCACATCAGAACTGATTTCCAGCGTCAAAGCCGCTCGGACGTAGCGAGTCACGCCGGGTTCGTTAAGATTTGCCACAACTGGTTCCAAATTATAATACCATGTTTTTTGAGAATCGCCGCCGGTTAGGTTCGGGACATCGGCCTTGAGCCCTTCTGGCTGGGCCGATCGGTCCGCCGGAAGGCGTTCTGCGGACTGCTGAGAAGGTTCGGCTGTTTGAGCTTCGCCGGAACCGGCAAATAACCGGCCGAGTCCAAGGCCGGCACCGGCGCAGACAACCACCACAACGGCCATTATTATCCACTGCAAAAAACCGCCGGTCGACGTCTTCTCATCTGGCTGCTCTGTCTCTGAATCTTCCTGTTTTTCTACATCTTCATCTGCCATTGTTTGCCTTTCACCTGAATCACCCATTTTAGAATACCATTATCACGTCGGCTGCAAGCACCCCTGCTGCCGATATCGACGTATCCTATCTCTTAAGGTCCGGTCGCTGATGCCTAATACCTTTGCGGCCTTTGTCTGATTGCCCGCCGTCTGTCGCAGGGTATCTAAAATCGCCCGCTGCTCTATCTCTTCAAGAGGCACTCCACCAAGTCCTGAACCAGTGTTTGCCGTAGAGCATCCTGTGGATAAACCACAGTGTTTAGCGTTTAGCCCTCTATTCGCTATCTCCGGCAACGGCTGTAAATCATCAAAAAGCCACGAGACATCAGCTAACGACAGGGTTTGGCCTACTCCCAAAATCAGCGACGTCAGCACAACATTTCGCAGTTGCCGAACATTGCCGGGCCAATGGTATCGGGCTAAAATATCCATCATCATAGGGGCAAGTTTGGTGATATGACGCTGTGCCTGTGCTGCGTAAAGATTTACAAAATGCCACACAAGGTCAGGCAAATCCTCCAAATGCTGCCTCAAAGCAGGTATGATTACTCTTACGCCGCTCAATCGATAGTAAAGGTCCTGACGGAATCGGCCATGTTGAACTTCCTGTAATAAATCCTTGTTGGTGGTACTTATTATTCGGACATTAACCCTGATATTTTCATTTCCGCCGACACGTTCAAAATCCTGCTGCTCGATTATTCGCAAGAGCTTGGCCTGAAACTTTGGTGGTGTCTCGGTGATTTCATCGAGAAGCAAGGTCCCGCCGTGCGCCATTTCGAACCGGCCTTTTCGCTGAGTGTAAGCGCCGGTGAAGGCGCCCTTCTCATGACCGAACAGCTCGCTTTCGAGAAGCGAGTCACTCAACGCTGCACAATTGACCTTGACGTATGGTCCCTGGGCCCTTTTGCTTTTGTGGTGGATAAAATAAGAGATTAGTTCCTTGCCCGTTCCACTTTCACCGCTTATTAAGACCGGTACCGACGTTGGAGCAACCCTTCCAGCCAGATGTACCGTCTGATTCAATTTTGTACTTTTGCCGACAATTTTGTAAAGACGAGAGGTGCCCTCCTGGGCGCTGGCCTGCGTTGAGACGCTGTAGTCTGGCAGAAGGGTATCCAACAGATTCTCTACCTTCCCGTGGTCAAGCGGCTTAACGAGGAAATCACAACAGCCCGCCTGGATGACCTTGACCGCCTTGCTGATTAGCTCTGGGTTTGTGTTCCACTTCTCATTTTCCACTGAATTGCCGTTTTGCGCCCCCTTTACAAGAGGAGGCCCTGCTATCATAACCACGGGTAGCTCCGGTGAATTTGCCCTGATTTTGGCAAGTAGCTCGAAACTGCCCCGCTGTCGGCCGGGCACTATCGCTTCGCTGGCGAACACAACGTCGTAACTATTCTTGTCAAGAAAACCAACGGCGACCTTCTCATCATTAGCAAGGTCTGCATGAACGCCTTTGCGGGCCAAAATCTCAAGCATAAATCGGGCGAACTGCGGGTCGTCATCAACTACCAGTACATTTGCGGTTCTTCCACTGCGGCGAATCTGCTTTGTGTTGTCTGTCTCGGTTTTACTCATTTATAAAATGCTCCGTATTCTTTAGCATTCACTGGGTGGTGCCTGATTCCATTTCCATCCACTACCGGCCATCCGCTAACTGTTGGTCCTCGGCAATCAACGTCCAGGGTTTGTCCTTCTGGTACCAATCAATTAATTTTTCCTGCGCCTTTGCCAATTCTGTCCAGGGTGAATCGGGGTATTCGGCGATTAGCTGTCTGTAAAGCTTAAGTGCTTCCGGCGGATTATCCTCCCGCAGACAGTTGGCTATTTGAAATAAAATCCAGTCCCTATCCTGGGCTGAACCGGAGTCATCGGCACCACTGCGGCCAAGCGCTTGCCGGTAGAAAACCTCTGCTTGCTTCAAACGGCCGCTAAGAAACAAAACTTCCCCTAACTCAAAGGGATTGCCCAATTGGTCAGGATGTTTCAACAGGTCTTCAATCGCTTGTAACGTTTCGTCGCTTACCGGCTCGTAGGGTAATTTAGATTCGGCTTCTTTTGCTTGAAGTTCTTCCGGTGCCTCCGTATCAGATGGAATTTCATTTGGTTCGGCTGCAGGGGCTGGCTCGACAACAACTACAGGTTCAGGGGGCTTGCTGGGCACTTTAAATTGCACAGAACGAATCTGCCCGATTATCTGCTGAAGTTCATCTCTGCCTGTTTTATCCTCCTGGTCATGGAGAATAGCGATACCTGCCCGCCACAATTGACGTGCGAACCGGTTGTCAGGATTTGCCCGGCTAATCAGCCCGTCCTGCGGCAATCCTTTATCAACCTGAGCGCCGAAGTTTGCAGGAACAACTTCGCCGGTTTGTGATTGTTGTTCCTGCTGGTTTTGTCGAGATTTGGCAGTCTGCATCGGAACATTTGGCTCGTTATCATTTTGAGAGGTCTTTACCAAATAGTCTGTTAAAAAATCCATCGGGTCAAATTGCTCCGCTGAAATTTCCACACCAACAACAGATACCGACAAGCAAAAAACTAAAAACAAAAAAAGCACAAAGCAAAGTAATAAACTCAAGTTATAACTATGGGTTGGGTTTCCGTTTTTCGCTTTCTTCATTGCTTCAACTCTCCTGCTTTTATTGGGCTTTAGCCGGATTCCACTGTCCCAAGAGTGCCAATGCTGCCCTGTTGTAATCTTTTTGCTGTTTACAGGCCGTCGCTATCAGATACAAAGCCCTTTGCTTTATCTGCGGCGAGGGGTCCGAATCTAAAAGCTGTGAGCAAACAGACACTGTCTGGGAAACCTGGCCCAGTTTCAAACAAACATCAGCTAATTTGAGGGCGATTTCACGTGCCAAAGGGCCGGGGTCAACGAAAACAAGAGTCCTGGTTAGCTCATTGCGGGCGAGTTCGTAATCTTCTTTAGCAATGTAACACTTTGATAGTTCAAATGATACTCTGGCCCTTAGCTGCGTGTCAGACAAGTATTGTCCTCTGTCACCGAGTGCCGTAATGGCCTCATCAACCAGACCTATGGCCCGAAGAATTCTGCTCTTGAGCAGCAACATCTCAATAGATTCTCTCTGCGAGAACTGTGAGACAGGGACATCCTTTAATATATCAAGCGCTTCGAGGAAGGCCTCTTGCAGTATCTGGGCTTCAATTAAAGATGAGACGGCTTCCACATATTCTTCCCCGCGGAATTGTCCTTGCAGTGCGTACTTAAAGGCCTCACAACCCTGCTTCGGTTTTCCCAGGGCCACGTTGGCTTTGCCCAGAAGAAAATATGCGAGGTACAATTCCCTACCTGTGCGGTCTGTCGCAAGATTGATATATCGAGTCAACCATTCCGCCGCGGATTGATAGTCTTTTGCTTCATAGAGGCATCTGCCGGCTCCGAGAGCGGCGGTGGTTTGCGATTCTACAGACAAAGCAAGGTTGTACACTTTGCGATAGAGTCGTGCGGCCTCATTCAAAAGCCCGGCCTTCATTGTAGCATCAGCAAGATATAAACAGGCCTGGTCGGCGACCTCGGCATCAGGATACTGCTCAGTAAGCTGCTTTAAGTCCTCCCGGGCGCCAAGATAGTCGCGCAGGTCTGTTTTCAGCCTGCTGGAGTGTAATAAAGCAAACGACGCCAAAGATGTTCGTGAAAAGCGATTAGCCACTAATTTGTATTCTGCGATTGACTCGGAGAACTGGCCTTTTTGAGCATACAAAAGCCCCAGAGCAAAATGAGCGTTAGGGATGCGCTCATCGCCGTGAAATGCCAGCAGAATCCTTCGCCAGAGTGAAATGGCTTCGTTGCTAAGTAAAGATATGTGCTCTGATAAAGATGAGTAGCCGGCAGGATCGAAAATATCCGCAGTTCCTTTCTCATCCAGACGAGCCAGCAAGCCGGCGCAGCCGGCCGCCACTGTAACAAACTGCCGCGGGGTCGCAGCCGGCAGATACAAGCTCACCGGCCTTTTACGAATAGTATCATCCTCAGCACCGCCGGCGGGCCAGGAAATATTAAGGTCGGCATTAGCAGAAAATCTTGACAGTAACTCCTCAATCGATACCCCGTTGCAAACGACAGACCAACGGGTCGAGCCATCATGGTCACTAAACTGCCGAATCTGTGGGCCAAGCAGCACCTTGTCTAACCGTTCCGAGCCGGATTCCAATAAGGAACGCAGTTGTATCTCGCCGAGGTTGGTGAAGGGGTCAACATCGACGGGACTGCTCCACAGCTGTTCGGGAAGGTCATTGTCGGCATCGCAAAACGAAAGGATATGTCTGGTTATTGATTCAGTAGCTAAGAAATGACAATTGCGCTGCAGCGATAACGCCCAGTCCCTGTCGAAATCCACCGCACCGATTAAGGCAATCGTCTGATAAGCCCTGGCTTGCGCTCTTAGGTACTGCTTTTTCTGCGTTTCAATCAGGCAGCAGTGATAATTGGCAAGTGCCCTTACAATAGGTGAGCGACTTTTCGAGACCGCCCTGAATAAACGGTCGGCCTGGTCGGCGGCACCGCGGATATGGCCATCCCAGAGAAGTCCACGGGAAGCTACTTTTCTCATACATAAGGCCATCTTTAGCTGAAGAAAATCTTTCAGCAACTGCTGTTGGCTGCCCGCCGGCAAACTCTGGCGAAGTTGGTCATAGACAGTATAAGCCCTGTTGTAATCACGCTGCAGATAGAAGTCGTCAGCGATCTTCAAAGACAACGGTTGTGCCGGTGAACCCTGCACCGATTTGGTGCGGGGTGAAGGCAAAGATCGCGGTTTTTGGGATTGCCCGGGTATCGGCTGTGCCAGGTCCTCAGCCAGCGATTCAGAAGCAGATATACGAAGAGGCAACCTTCGCACAGCAGGTATTGACGGGGATTTCAATAACGTGTACAGCAGTATTGCCGCAATCGCAACAATACTGACCATCAGGACCTTCTGAATAACCGAAAAACGCTTACGCCCACTCGACACCAGCAGAGGTTGGCCTGTCACAATCTGTTCATCAACCGGCTCGGTATCGGATTGAGCAACAGCAGGTGCGGCCGAATCTGCCAGAGGTTCGTAAAAATCCTCTCCGGAAAAGACATCTTCCTCCGAGAGTTCCTCAGTGGCATCCAAATCCGATTCACCCCGCACCAAATCGGTGCGGGGTTCATCAGGTTTAAGGTCTCCTTGTGGAACCTCATCTACAAATAATTCGCTATCCAAGGGCACCTCGGAAGCACCCTGCTCAGCAGCTTTTTCCCTTTTTTCCGCCATATCATCGATTTTCGTTCACCCCGCCCGCCGTGGCAGGCGGGGTTCATCGTGCGTGCTGGGGCAGATTTGTGCAATACACCGACGAATGCACTTCACAAGCAGCCGCATCTTGCGGCAGCTTGCAAAACGACAGCCCACAACCTTTGCTAAAACCTAGCAATAGCTGTGCCAAGCCCGGCTAAGATGCTTTGTAGCGCGTGTTTGGGTGTCTTTTGCCCGAAAATCGTTCTTTTTGTGCTAAATCAGGCCGTTTATGCCATAAGGCACCCTGCGGACTTCGTAAAAGAATGTCAGGATTTTAGACGAGCCGACAGATTTTCCGACACGATATCGAGCATTTATCTTTCGCCAATTTCATCGGCTTCCGGCAGGATGTCTAACAGGAATTAGTTCGTATCTTGTGAAGCGTATCTCATATCTCGTCTGCCGCTTCACATATGACGAATTATGCAACCGTTACGGGTTGAGGAGTGGATGATGTTAAGGGGTCGTTTTGCACCTCTCCCGAGGATGGGCTAAATGTGCTTTTTTGCATGCCGTGGTCATCTGTGATATACGAACCCTTTTCAATATTGTACTGCTTGACCTTGGCGTATAGGGTTGCCCTCGTTATGCCGAGCAGAGCAGCGGCCCTGGTCTTTTGCCAGCCCGTTTCCTGCAGGGCCCGTGTGATAAGCTGCCGTTCAGCCTCCGCGAGTGAAAAATTCTTGATATGACCAGCTGTCAAACCGTCCGATGGCTGCCCCCATTCACCCGGGTTAATCACGATGCCGCTTAGACCGATTTTGCCCGTGGTTTCCAGTATTATGGCCCTTTCAATAACATTACGCAGTTCACGAACATTTCCCGGCCAATCGTGCTTCTGCAAGGACTCCATAGCCAATTTAGTAAATGAGGTTATCTTATTATGTTTCTCGGGGCAGACAGTTGAGGTCTTCAGGAAGTATTCAGCCAGAAGCTGAACATCCTCTCTCCGCTGGGGTGCTCTAAGGGGTGCGATGGTAATGGGACAGATGTTCAGTCGGTAATAAAGGTCCCGGCGGAAACAATTAGCTCTGACCTGACTTTCGAGGTCACGATTGCTCGAAGTTATTATTGTGGCATCGCAGGTGATATTTTTGATGCCTCCGACCTTTCGGAAGGTCTTCTCCTGGAGAACCCGCAGCAATTTGGCCTGCAGGCCAATCGGCATCTCGGAGATTTCATCAAGGAAAAGCGTACCCTTCCCTGCCAGTTCCAAAAGCCCGGTTTTTTCACGGTCGGCACCTGTGAAAGAGCCCTTGACGTGCCCAAAAAGCTCACTTTCCAGCAGATTTGCGGTCAGGGCCGCACAATTTACGGCCACAAACGGTTCGTCAGGGTGCCTTAGAGCATGAATCGCCTTGGCGGCCAGTTCCTTACCTGTGCCCGTTTCGCCGACTATCAAGGCCGGATTGCATCGGCTGGCAGCAACCAGCTTAATCATTTTGACAGTACTGAGGATTGCTTTACTGCGACCGACCATAAAGACAGAGGCAGCCCACTGCTCGGCAAAGAAATAGTTTGGGTCTGTTTCAGAACCGGCAGAGTCAACAGCGCTGGATTTATTTTCTATCCGACTTGCAATATGCTGCAACCGACCATAATCCTGCTTACCCTTCAGACAGTCCACAGCCCCCGCCTGAATGAACTCTGCAGATAAATCGGTATCACTTTCACCGTTACCAACCGCTACGACAGGGACATTCATCGGGTTTTTATTGCGCCCCAGCAGGATATTGAGAAACTCGCGGATATGAGGAGGACTAAATTGATGGTCAAAAACAACTAAATCCGGATTGGCCGTCTCAGTGATATCCAAAGCATCGGCAAGGTCATCGGCCACAAATGTTTCCTGCGCAACCCGCCGAGCTAATTGTTGAATCTCTGCTTGCCTGCTTACTACAACGATTCTACGTAAAGCCATCCGTGTCTAAAGCCACAGGTGTTATCCCCCACGGTTTTTTCGTTATGCAGATGTCCGGTAAATCGACAAAAACCTGCGGCAACTTTAATTTTTTATGGGACCGGCCAATAATATCTCCGGTTTATCTGCCACAAACATTCTGTGATAATTTTATCGGACATTCCACACCTATTAAGCATAGTTCCTCGCCTGAACAGGCACGGAACAAAAGAGGCAAAACTTACAGCAAGATAACGCCATTTTTTATAGGACGTTTTAACATCACCAACTAAACCAAACAAACGGATAAAAAATTTGGCATAACCATCAAGCTGCGACTGGCGAAATCTTCCGGTACATCAGGAAAGTTTATCCCTTGAAAAACTTTTTCATAGAACCAATTTAGGTATTTTGCAATTTTGCAATTTTTCCAACATCCCTTGCAGCAAGAAGTTATCAATCACAAAACCAACCTTGATATGAGTATGGCACGCTAATTGCGGACCTGCTGACCGGCCATTCGTGGCAGCGCGGTTAGTTTCCAGTTTTTTAAGAAGGAAAAATCGATGAACTCAGTATCAGCAATAGCAACAGCCAGTAACATTCAGATGGATTATATGAAACTTTTGATAGCACAGCTTCAGAATCAGAATCCGCTGGAACCGCTGGACAATAACGAAATGGCTTCTCAACTGGCAATGTTCTCGCAACTGCAGCAGCTCGAATCAATGAACTCAAGCTTTGCAGAGGTCCTTGGTACTGTTGAGTCGGCCTATGCTAACTCGCTGATAGGTAAGAACGTCTCATTTTTGATAGAAACCCAGACAGGTGATTTGGAAAAGATAAGCGGCACCGTCAAAGAAGTTTTTAACGACCCTGAGGGGGAAAATCTCCTGATAGTAGAGGCAGGTGACGAGCAGTACACCCTCAGATTAGACGGTATAGTTTCGGTCAAAGACTAAAAAAACAGGATTTAGATTCCCAAAATATTAAGGAGAAACAAAAATGAGTTTTGCACTATCAGCCGGCGTTACGGGACTGCAGGCCCATCAGAAGATGCTCGATATAGCGGGTAATAATCTGGCCAATGTCAATACGACCGCTTTCAAGGCGAGCAGAATAACCTTCTCAGAGCTATTGAGTGAGACTATAAAGAAGGCCTCGCAGCCGACATCTAATGTCGGCGGTACCAACCCCCAGCAGATGGGTAGCGGCGTTGGAATAGCCGGCATATCACCCAATATGTCGCAGGGTAATCTCGTAAACACGGGCAATCCTCTGGACCTGGCGATGGAAGGAGAGGGTTATTTCGTGCTGAAGGGCAGTGAAGGCAGCATTTACACTCGCGCGGGTGCATTTGCTGTTGATGCGGACTCGATTCTGGTTGACCCTGCTACGGGTTATCGTGTCCAGCGCATCGGTTCGGTAGGTGAAAGTGACGGTTTTCAGAGCTCCGGCGACACCGATATTCACGTGCCTTATGATGTGGCAATGCCGGCAAGTGCTACTTCGGAAGTAAAGGTGTCCGGCAACCTAAGCGCCGACGCAACGTTCGATACACCGCAAACCAATGTGCTTAACTCGAATATAGCTTATACCAAGGATGGAACCGTAGCCCAGTTGACTACAGTAATTGATGAGCTTGACCAATTTAGCGGCGGCTCAGGGACTGGGGGGAAATTGGGCGGTACCGAGTCAGGGACAATTAACATCACCGGTTACGACCCGGACCGCAACTCAATATCCGGCTCCCTGGCTCTTACTGTTGCCGGCCAGGAAACAGTGCAGGATCTTATCGATGAACTAAATAATAACGTTCTCGTCGACGCGACGGCGTCTTTGGTCAATGGCAAGATACGAATAACCGATGATAACAGTGGCTTCAGCAAGTCAGATATTACCTTGGCATACACACCAGCCGGCACAGAGACCCATGATTTGGAAACACCGGCTTATTTTGAGATATCAACCATCGGCGGCGAAGAAGTCAAAAGCGTCAACATTACAGTTTATGACACTCAAGGTGGTAAACACGTTCTCACAGGTGCGTTTGTCCGAACAGATACTTCCAATACCTGGGATATGGTACTGACCTCAATCACAGGAAACATTCACGAGATAACAATGGCAAATCGGCGTATTGAAGATGTGGTCTTTGACGCCAACAATGGTTCTTACTCCGGTTTAGGTGGTTCGGATGATGTTGAACTTGTAATGACGTTTGCACACGATACCACAAATCCCCAAACCATTGCGATATCAATGGGCACAGCAGGGCAGATGGACGGCCTGACCCAGTTTGCGGGAAACTCTACCGCAGTGGCAAGAGAGCAGGACGGCTACGAGGCAGGCAGACTGTCCACCGTCTCGGTCGATCATGAAGGTATCCTCATCGGTGCTTTCTCCAACGGTATCAAGAAAAATATTGCGACGATACAGATAGCGTTGTTCCAGAACCCCGCAGCTTTGGAAAGTTCCGGCGGCGGGTACTTCACTTCCTCAGCGAACTCAGGTGAAGCAGTAGCTACGCAGGCATTGACCGGTGGCGCAGGCACAATTCATGGTGGTGCGCTGGAAAAATCAAACGCCGATGTGGCAACCGAGTTTGTAAATATGATTCAAGCTCAAAACGGCTTCCAGGCCAATGCGAGAACCATCCGAATAGCCAATGAAATATTGCGAGAATTGACCAGTCTCATCAGATAGTAAGTTTGGAAAAATGATACCAGTCGCTGCAATTACAGATAGCTTGGCCTTTGTTGTTCTGGCGCTGACACCAATACAGCGATGGAATGCTGCAGGCCGGTTCGACACCAGTTTTACGACCGGACGCTGGTTCACCATAACCTTGGTGGTGATAATAATTGCAGCATCCATACTGCTTTTTGTGGTCAGCTATAATCGCACCCTGCAGGGGAAAAAGGCCAGCCGGCAGTTGTTTGCCAGCTACGCCAGGAAAAGAGGGTTGAGCGAACGCGAGAGTCAAGTCCTGCTGGAAATAGCAAACAAGGCAAAACTAAAACAAAGTGAGGCAATCTTCACTATGGACACCGCCTTTGAACACGGGGTCACCAAGATGGTAGAAGGAGGCGCTTCACAACAACCAACGGCTGAAGAGAACAGAAGATTGAAAACCGAGTTGTCGTTTCTGGGTGAAAAACTCGGTTTCCGGAAAAGAGCCACTACTTCAACAGAAGCGACTGCCAAGCCGAAGAAACTGAGAAGCAGGGAAATCCCGGCAGGCAAAAAACTATATATAAAACAACAAAGTGCCCATGGTTCAGAGGATATTGAATCCACCGTCATAAAAAACAACGATACGGAATTGATAGTTAAGTTGACGAAGCCGGTAAAAATTACCTTCGGTGAGATATGGCAGGTGCGGTATTATTTCGGGGGGTCGGTCTGGGAGTTTGACACTTCTGTGGTCAGCTACGACGGTGACACGCTGGTTCTCAATCATAGTGATAACATAAGGTTCGTTAACCGCCGACGTTTTCTGCGTGTACCGGTGAACAAGCCGGCTTTTATCGCACAGTTTCCATTCTCAAGAACCCTGCCGTCAGGCGAAGGCAAAATCAAAGAAGGTTTTGATGTGAGGCGAGCATTTGGCGGCAATAGGCAGGTGTCTTTCGACAACAACTGGAATCCACCGGA
Source organism: uncultured Pirellulales bacterium (assembly GCA_964405375.1). Lineage (GTDB taxonomy): Bacteria > Planctomycetota > Phycisphaerae > Sedimentisphaerales > Anaerobacaceae > CAYONQ01. Next base: position 17,715 of record CAYONQ010000027.1, on the reverse strand, counting down.
ATTTGTGCCTGCAGTTGTTACCGAGTTGGCCGGTCCCGGTTTGCGTATAGAGGTTCCCATCGAACTAAAGGTAGGCGACAGAGTGTTGGTAGTAATCAGATTAGATGAAGGAGAACAACGGGATTTGATACCACATCAAAGCGGCGTCGCCAGGGAAAGCAAAGCTGCAACATCCAAAGTAGTAGAAGATATCGGCGTGGTCAGGCACACCAAAGCCGTCCAAAACGGTTTTTCAATAGCGGTTGAACTGGTGAGACTGAGTGACTCATACGTTAACGAGTTAATTCGTGCTACGAATGCCGCCGCCCTGCAAGCCGGCACCGGAAATCAAAGTGCCGGGGGTTCGGTAAACGCTGTAGAAAAGATTGCGGAGCCGGTGGCTGTGCGAGGAGCTTAAAAATGTCGGAGATTACAGAGCAGGTTAGCTCAACCATAGATGCGTTAACGCAGGAATTCAATATCATTACGCACAATCTGGCCAACGTAAGCACGGTCGGATACAAGCGTATATGCAACGCATTTGCAAAAGCGCTTGAGGCACAGCAGGCAGGAGAAGAAACATATTCTCCGGGCGAGATTGATTTAGATTCGGCCCTTGATTTCTCGCAGGGCAGCGTTATCGAGACGGACCGGCCTTTGGATTTCGCACTGTACGGTAAAGGGTTCTTTGTAATAGAGACACCCGAGGGGCCGTTTTACACCCGCAACGGGGCATTTCGCACAAACCAGACCGGCCAGATAGTAGACTCGGGGGGAAGGCTCGTAGCCGGCGAAGCCGGGCCAATTACGATACCAGCCGGTGTAGGGCTTGCGCAATTAAACGTCTCGAGTGATGGAACCATTAGTGCCGGCGGCACAACAATAGGCAAATTCCGGCTTGTCGATTTCGAAAACAACGAAAATAAGCTGGTACCGGCCGGTGAAAGCTGCCTGGCGATGCCGCAGGAGGGTATAGAGCCGGTTGCAGCCGAAAACATAGTTGTAAAACAGGGCTACCAGGAAGCATCCAACGTCAAGATAGTTGATGAGCTGGTAGATATGATAATGGTGACACGGCTCTACCAAGCGAATATGAAGACCCTCTCGGCACAGAGTGAGGCCTCCAAAAGTATTGTCGGTGTAGCTATGGGCTAAAGTTCTTTCTATTAGCTATCTGCTGTTAAAGGTAAGGAGCAAAATTATGTTAAGAGCGTTTTCAACCGCAGCGACAGGTATGACGGCCCAACAGATGCTGGTGGACGTTATCGCTAACAACCTTGCGAACATCAACACTACAGGTTTTAAGCGCAGCCAAATTAACTTTCAGGATTTGCTTTATCTCAAGATGACGGAATCGGGCACGGAAGTGACTTCGGGCATAAGCTCTCCCAGCGGCCTGGAAATAGGCAGTGGCGTTCACGCTGCATCTACAACAAAGGTTTTTACAAGCGGTGAGTTCCAGAACACCGGCCGAAAGCTCGATATAGCTATCAGGGGTGACGGCTTCCTTCAAGTAAGTATGCCAAACGGTGATATAAGATATACCCGCGACGGTGCTCTGCAGATAAACGCCGATGGAACGCTGGTTACCACCACCGGATACGCCATAGAGCCGGCCATTACCATTGCAACAGATGCGGTCTCGGTCGGTATCGGAAAAGATGGAGGTGTTAATGTTACCGACGCGGCGGGCACCACATCAGTTGTGGGGACCATTCAAATGGCGCGTTTTCCCAATCCGTCAGGGCTTTCAAGCGAAGGAGATAATCTGCTGGCAGAAACCGAAGCAAGCGGCACAACCCTGACCGGCACCGCAGGTGAAAGCGGCTTCGGCAGTATCCAGTCGGGATTTCTGGAAAAATCAAACGTCCAGATGGTTACCGAGTTGGTCAATCTTATAACCGCCCAGCGGGCATACGAGATAAACTCCCGTGCGATAAGAGCGGGGGACGATATGCTTCGAACGGCAAACGGGATAGTTAGATAAGGGCCATTATGAGCAGAAGAAAAGGTATAAGGGCACAAGGACATAACAGCACAAGCACGCAAGCGCACAGGGGCATAAGCACACTTATGGCCTTTGTGCTTATAACCTGCGCATTTTTCTGCCAGGCATCAACGAATAGCAAGGCCAACAGTACAAAGGATGAGTTTGCCATCCAGATTTACCTGCCGAGAGAGGTTACGGTCAGGGGCAACCACCCAACGCTGGGTCAGGTCAGTGTAATCAGGGGCGAAGAATCTCTTGCAGCCAAAGCAAGCGAGATTGCCTTAGGCCGGCTTTCAATACCAGGCCAGGAAATTGTTATCGATAGAGCAACGGTTCTAAGCAGACTGGCATCCAACGGCATCAGTGCCTCAAAAGTGATGTTAACCGGTGCAGAAAAAATAAAGGTAAAGCGACAGCAGCGAATTATAAAAGGTGATGAATTCGTTGAACTGGCACGTTCATTTCTGGAAGAAAATCTTGTAGAGCAATCGGTCTGCCGAACAGACCAAATAGGCACTCCGAAAGATTTGGCCGTACCGGACTCAAACAAAGAGATAAAGTTCTCGCCCTGCTTGGAGTTAAGCAGGGCGAGAAACCAGGCCAGGGTTCAGATTGCCGTGCTTGCTGATGGCCAAGAGATAGGGACACGAAAAATATCCTTCCGCTTGAAATACAATTGCCGTAGAGCAGTAACACTGGCGGATATCCCCGCAGGTGCGGTCATAAGCCCTGAGAATATCAGGATAGAAGAGACCATTTCGAGCCATCCTGAGCCGGCTAACTGGAGGCCGCCTTACGGTCTTGTAGCAAAACGTCGAATCCCCGCAAATACCGTGATTCGTGGGGATATGGTAGGGCAACGTGAGCCGGCGGTCATTGTCAAGCGTAATCAAAATGTCATCATCCAAATTGAAAGACCGGGGCTGGTTGTTACAGCCATTGGAAAAGCTATGCAACAGGCCAGAACTGGTGAATACATAAAGGTGCGAAACCTTGACTCACAGCGAATAATTTTAGCTAAGGTCAACGAAGACGGAACGGTGGAACCTGTTTTTTAAGAAGTGTATCCCGAATGAAATACGAAAAAAAAGGAGAAACGATGAAAAATAAAGCAATGTTAGTGCTTGTTTCAATGGTTTTTGTGCTCTGCTGGGCGACATTGCTGCAGGCGGGTTCTATCTGGGCCAAGAGGGATAAGAATATGAGAGATTTATACGTCGATGACGTGGCTCGTAATATAGGTGACATCCTGACCATCAAGATTACCGAAGACAGCAAGGTCGATAACAAGGCCAAAAGGGACCTCAAAAAAGAGGCCGACCGCTCAACGGCCTTTGACGGCAAGCTCGGCATCGACCACATCCTGCCCAGCATACCTGGTTTCGCTATGGACGCCGAATCCAGCAACGAGCTGAAAAGCAAGGCCGACTATAAAGACGAACGCAGCTTCGTGGACAGGATTACCGTTGTGGTCGTGGATATCCTGCCGCCGAGCGGCAATCTTGTGGTTATAGGCAGCCGCAACCGGGATATCGCAGGCGATAAGCAAATCATCGAGGTAAGCGGGATAGTTCGGCCAAGCGACATTGCATTTGACAACACAGTCAAGAGCGAGCAGGTTGCGGACTTTCGTATTGTCACTAAAAATTCGGGTGTCGCTGAACCTTACACCAGGCCAGGCTGGCTCGGCGGGATATTTGACATTATCTGGCCATTTTAATCCTGCTTATGGGTGATGGTGCGTGATTAGTTTTGAAAGTGAGTGTTTATGAAATCAACAAAGAGCATAAGAGCAAAAGAGAAGAAGAGCACAAGGACGCTTATGGCCTGCGCACTTATGGCTTGTGCACTTCTGACGGGAGTCGGACGAGGCGAGCGAATAAAGGATATTGTTGATATTCAGGGTATCCGCAGCAATCCGCTCAAAGGTACCGGATTGGTTATCGGTTTGGCCGGCACCGGCGACACAACACTGCTGTCAAGGCAAATGCTGACGAACATATTGAGGAATTCAGGGCTGGTTCTAACTCCTTCTGATTTGACCAGCGGCAACATCGCCGTGGTTATAGTTACAGCCGAGTTAGGTCCTTTTGCACGGCAGGGCTCACGAATCGACGTTGACGTCTCAGCTATAGGAGATGCCAAAAGTCTCCAGGGCGGAATGCTTCTGCCCACACCATTAAAAGGTCTCGACAACCAGGTATATGCCGTAGCCCAGGGCGGGGTCTCGATTGGCGGCTGGACAGTATCGGGTGATAAGGCCTCCATCACAAAAAATCACCAGACGGTTGGTCGAATCCCGAACGGGGCAATAGTCGAAAAGGAGGAAATAGCTACATTTGTCGAATATATCGGGGGACAGAGATTTATCACCCTCAATCTCAGAAACAGCGATTTTTCAACCGCAGAGCAAATAAGCACCAGGATTAACCAGACCTGTCCGAATAGCGCAGCAGTAATTGACGCCGGCACTGTCAGAGTCAAAGTTCCCGGCGAAATCGGCCGGACAGGAATAGCCGGCTTTATTGATGATATTACAATCGCTGAGGTAAAGGTTGATGTCCCCGCAGTGGTGGTTATTAACGAGCGCACCGGCACCATTGTAGTCGGAGAGAACGTCGGCATATCGGCGGTGGCAATTTCGCAGGGTAGTTTAGTTGTAAAAATCAAAGATGTCCCGATTGTTTCACAGCCCATAGCGCCTTTCTCCGATGCCGGCGAAACCAAAGTCGTTCAGGACACAATGATAGGCGTCGAAGAGAAAGAAGGACATCTTATTCCCGTTACCAGAGCGGTTACCGTCTCAGAGCTGGCCAGGACACTCAATGCCATAGGAGCGACGCCGCGGGACCTTATAGCCATATTCAACGCCTTGAAAAAGGCCGGTGCCCTTCAAGCCAAGCTGGAAATAATGTAGGAGCGATTTTATGGACAGCATCAAGTTGATATTAAACCAGCCGGTCTCACCGCCGACGCTTCTGGAGAGCTTAAACAAAATCGACCACCTTTCGGAGGAGAAGAAAAAACAAATAGCCAAGGATTTTGAATCGGTCCTACTCGGCAAATTGCTGGATGAAATGAAAAATACCATCGGTAACTGGGGCTTCGAAAAAAACGGGGCCTCCGAGCAAATTCAGGGAATATTTTGGTTATACTTGGCACGTGACATCGCAGATAAGGGCGGGGTCGGGTTGTGGAAAGACATATACCAATTCTTAACAAACCCGGAAATGCTGAACACAGCAGCAGAACCGCCGGACAATAAAATATGAAAGCAGCAACAATTGAAATAGAAGATAAGGTTGATGAGCTGCTGGAAGTTCTCGACAGAGACATCCGGCACATAGAGAAAAGTTTGTTATGGCTTAACGAGCTGCGCAGCTCGGTCATCAAACGTGACGATGCCGCCTCCGGCAAGCTGATCGAGAGCATCCGAGCCGAGTCAGACAGCTACAAAAGCAACGAGTTAAAACGGCAATCAATACGAAAAAAACTGGCAAATACTCTCGGCTGCAACGTTGAACAGGTAACTCTGTCGGCGCTCGAGGACATCCTGCCGGAAGAGCAAAAAACTCAAATAGCCAAGAGAAAAGACAAATTGCGAGCATTGACTGAAGAACTCAAGAAGGAACATTTAAGCACAGCGTTGCTTTTGTCAGAATGTGCCAGATTCAACAGTATACTTCTAAAGAGCATATTCAGCTTTAGGAAAACAGAGACAGTAACATACAATTCCAAGGGCTCTACCAAACGGCAAAATGAGATGGCCCTTGTAAATTTGCAGTTTTGAGAAACACCAGTTTGTAGGCTCCGGTGGCCTTTTAGAAAAGAAACACAAACGGAGATTTTGAAAAACTGCGCTCCGAAATGGAGCTAAAAAAAGATGGATAGCTACTCAATAGGCATCAGCGGGCTTGACGCGGCCCAGAAGGCACTTGCCACAATTGGCAATAATATTGCCAATGCGGCTACTGACGGCTACCACCGTCAAAGGATAAACCTGACCCCTGCGTACGCCAGCCAGGTAGGTTCGGTTTTGCTGGGAGGCGGTGTCGATTTCGCCGGTGTTACCAGAATGATAGACAACTTTCTGGAACAGGAGATTCTCCGCCAGCAGTCATCATTGGGGCAGATTTGTTCGGAGCTGGATACGCTGCGCACCGTTGAGACCGCCTTCGGAGAGCTTTCAACAGAAGACGGCGGGCTAAGCGCAACAATAGACAAGTTCTTTAATGCGCTAAGCGACCTTAGCGCTCATCCGGGAGAAATCATCTGGCAAAATCAGCTCATAAGCGACGCTGAAACTATGGCCGGCAAATTCAGAATATTGGGGGATTTTCTGAGCGATTTGGAAACGCAGATTATATTAGAAGCTGAAAATACTATCGAGCAGATTAACACCCTGACTACCAGAATAGCCGAGCTTAACGACAAAATAGAAAAGATAGAGGTAACCGGCGGACAAACCAACAACCTGCGTGACCAAAGAGACCAGTGTATAGCAGAATTATCCGAATTGATTAGCGTAGAAACTCAGGCCCGCGAGTTTGGTGTTGTGGATGTCACCGCCGGCGGAATATTTGTAGTAGCAGGCAGTTCTGCCACCGAGTTGGAGACGGGTTTAGATGAAGACGGCAATCTGGGCATCACCATTGTCGATACCGCCAATTATAGTACGAACGTACAAGGCGGCCGGGTCGGCGGCCTGGTATCGTTGAAAAACAATATCCTGGCCGAGATTCATAACGACCTCGACGATTTGGCAGCCGCAATAATACAGCAGATAAACCAATACCATGTGCAGGGCGTAGGTTCGGACGGGTCGTTTACCGAACTGACCGGCTGGACAATGGCAAGTGAAAATTTAGCCGACTTTGACCCTCCCGTAACCGACGGCAAAATATACATAAGGGTCACCAATACCACTACCGCAGCAATAACACGACACGAAATCGATGTCGACGTCTCAACGGACACATTAACCACAATAGCCGCAAAGATTGCAGCCATTGACGGTCTGACCGCCTCGGCGGCATCCTCAAAGCTGCATATCCAGGCCGAGACAAACTATGAGTTTGATTTTATTCCCGCAGTTTTACCAGAACCTACTGTAGAAAACCTAACAGGTACAGACCCGCCTGTTATATCTGTCTCCGGCATATACACGGGCACAACAAATTCGACGTTTACATGTGCTGTTGCGGGTGTTAGTGGCAAGATAGGTGTGACCGATGGATTGAAATTGGAAGTTCGTAAAGATGGAACATTGGTAAAAGAACTCAATGTGGGCCTTGGTTATGCAGCTGGTGATAGATTGGATTTAGGTGATGAGTTGTACATTTCTTTAAACATAGATAGTGGCAAAACAGCGGGGGACCTGAATGTTGGGGACGATTTTGAGATCAAGGCATGGGCTGATACCGATGCTTCGGAAGTGCTGTCTGCGGTTGGAATCAATACCTTCTTTTCCGGCAACAGCGCTTCGGATATAGCGGTCTGCTCGGATATAAGCGATTCGCCAGGTCATATAGCCACTGCTCTTGGAGCAGAGATGACCGACAATGCCAATATCCTGCGGATGGCGGGAACGAAGGACGAGCCGATAAGCAGTTTGAACGGCCAGACGGCCGGAGAGTTTTATCGCCGGCTGGTTACAGATATCGGTCAACAGCTATCCATTGCGCAAATGCGCCGGGACAACAGCGAGACTATAGTGCAAAACCTTCTCAATCAGCAGAGTGAAAGAAGCGGCGTCAACATCAACGATGAAGCTGCGCAAATGCTGATATTCGAACAGATGTTTCAGGCAATGGCCAAATATCTGAACACGATTCAAACGTCGATGTTAACCATTATGGAAATAATATGAACCCCGCTCCCTGCAAAGGGGCGGGGTGAACGCTTATTCTAAGGTGTTTTAATGAGTGGGACACTGAGCAGCATTTATAATAACGTCAGTTTTGCTCTATACCTCCATACCAAGGAAATGGCTCGCCTTCAAGAACAGGTGTCCACTGGCTCACAGATAAACCGACCTTCCGACGACCCGTCTGCTGCATATCAGATTTTAGGACTTACCTCTCAGGGAAGGTCGCTGGAAAATTATATGGGCACCCTATCAGAGGTTGTCAGTATGCTGGAACTTTCCTCCACTGTTATTGATGATATGATGTCAAAGCTTACGGAGGCGAAATTGCGTCTCATTCAGATTACCAGCGGCGTCTATGACGAAGAGGCGCGAAAAAGAATAGCAGAAGGAATCAACGATATATTAGAGCAGATGGTTTCGCTGGCCAACTGGAGTAATATGGGCCAGTATCTTTTTGGTGGAGGCGATACCGGCTCGGCACCCTATGCTGTGGAACGCACCAACGGACAGATAACCAGCGTAACCTACCAGGGCAGCGACGAGAGTCGAAATGTCGAGGTGGCTACCGGAGTGCAAACCAGCGCCTTTTACGTAGGCGATGATATCTTCCGTTCGAGCAGTCGCGGCGACCCAATCTTTCTGGGCGATACCGGCGCCAAGGCCGGCACAGGGACATCGAGCGTCACCGGCGATGTCTGGCTGACGGTAATTCACGATGGCAGCAATTACAAATTGTCCATCGACGATGGAGCCACTTACACAACCGTCCCCGCCGGCGGAGATAGCAATCAAGCAGTAACTGATTCACGAACAGGGAAAATTCTCTACGTTGACAGCACGGAAATAAACAGTACCGGCGTCGAAATGGTAAGCATACCCGGTACCTATGATGTTTTCAACACACTTATCACCATCCGGGATGTATTGAAGAATGAAAGAGGGCTTTCTGATACCCAGGTGGAGCAGCTGCGAAGCAATTCGCTGAATTCGCTGGAAGAGGTAAGCAATCTGCTGGTGCAGGCCGAGGTCTCTGTGGGCACAAGAATCGGATTCCTTGAGGACCTCAAGAACACGCTTGAGAACATAAAGTACGACGCTGAGGACCGGACAACCTATCTGCAGGAAGCCGACATCGCCCAAATAGCTATAGACCTTTCTCGCCGTGAAGTCTTATACCAGATGTCGCTGTCAATAGCCGGAAGACTTATGTCTATGTCTCTGCTGGACTTCATCACATAGAGCTACTTAAAGGCCGTTTGAGCAGTATATATGTTCGATATTTATACAAGTTTTGTGCCGTCAGGCATCCTGTGGACAACGCAGGCTGCGAAATTACAAATAAATCCGCATCGTGGTCAACGGCACGGAATTTGCATAATACTCGGCTGTGAATTTGCAAATGAAATCCGCTCTGCGAGACTGTAAAAGAGGGAGTAAAGCAAATGTCAATGAATCATTACCAGAGAGGTTTGGAATTAGCTGAAACCGGCAGATACAACGAAGCCCTCGACTGTATCCAGCAGCATCTACAGACAGCAGCTAACGATGCACAGGCACTGAACGATGCAGGGGCGATACTTCATTGCTTAGGCCGTTCGGATGAAGCCATCGAGCATTTTACCAAAGCAAAGAATCTGCAGGGTAACTGTGCCGAGATACTGTGGAACCTGGTCGAGGCATATATTGCTACCGGCAGAGCAAATGAGGCAACACAGCTTTTTGATGATATGGAGCGGCTGGGCATATTGAACGTAGATATACTTAACAGAACAGCCAACGTGTTTTTGAATCAGGATAACAAAGCCGACGCCATCGAAATGCTGCTTCGCTCATTGGCAAACTGTCCACAACAGGATATTCTCAAGCCAATGATTGAAATTATACGCAACAAAAGACCCAAGATTGCCTTCTTCTGCGGGCTAAAAGGCGACGTAAAATTCCTGACAGAAATCTACGAATTCGCCGAACAGCGATTCCCTGTGCAGTTTTTTGAAGGACAAAGTGTCGAGCAAATGTATGAATTGATGAAATGGAGCGATATCTCCTGGTTTGAGTGGTGCACCGATATGGCGGCAGAAGCGTCAAAGCTGCCGAAGGCCTGCAAAAATATCATCCGCCTCCACCGTTTCGAGGCCTACCACAACTGGCCGAGCCAGGTCCGCTGGGAAAATGTCGATACCCTAATCACCGTCGGCAATTCGTTTGTCAAAGAGGCACTGCTTAAACAGGCACCGGATATTGAAGTGCGCACACAGCTCGTTACGATTCCGAACGGCGTTAACCTCGGCAAGTTTAAGTTTGTTGATAAACAGCGCGGCAAAAATCTTGTCTGCATCGGCTATCTGAATATGAGAAAGAACCCAGTGATGCTTCTACAATGTATGCAAAAGCTCCATTACATCGACCCAGAGTATAAGCTGTTTTTCGCAGGAACTTCCCAGAATCCAATGCTTGAACAATATATCAGGCATATGGTGCAGACACTTGAGCTTACAGATGTGGTGTTCTTCGACGGCTGGCAGGAAGATGTAAATTCCTACCTCAGCGATAAACACTATATTGTCTCCGCCAGTATCGGGGAAAGCCAGGGTATGGGACCACTTGAGGGTATGGCCTGCGGTCTGAAACCGGTCATCCATAATTTCCCGGGGGCAAGCCAAATATTCCCGCCGCAGTTCTTATTTAATATCTCCGAAGAATTCTGCGAGCAGGTCATCTCCGAGACCTACGAGCCGGAAAGCTATCGCAGGTTCGTTGAAGAAAATTACCCCCTGAAAAAGCAGATAAGCGAGATTAACAAGATTTTCAACCAGCTCGAAGCCGAGATAGATTCGCAACCCCGGCAAGCTGAAACCCAGCAAACAGAACTCTGCACCACAACGCTCGATAACAATCTTGGGTTTGAAACGTGAAGCAAGATACGAGATACGAGATACGAGATACGAGTTCCGGACCGATAGTCAGTGTGCTGCTGCCGACTTTTAATCGGCCGCGGTATTTGTCTGAGGCACTGGCCAGCGTTTTACAGCAGAGCTACAGAAATCTGCAGATTATCGTAATCAACGACGGTGGTGAAGATGTAAACAATATAGTTAATTCATTCGATGACCCGAGGGTGATATTTATAAATAGAAAGCAAAACCGCGGCAAGGCATCCTGCCTCAACGAGGCATTATGCCGCACCGAAGGCAAATACATCGCTTACCTTGATGACGACGATTTATATTACCCAAACCATATCGAAACACTGGTCAATGTATTGGAAAACGAATGCAACTGCCAGGTCGCATACAGTGACTTGTACAAGACGTATTGCAAAGTTATGCCGGACGGCAGCCGGCAGGTCTTGAGCAAGGTTGTTGAAGTCAGCAGGGACTTCGACCGCTTTTTTATGTTGCACTTTAACCATGTGCTCCACGTAAGTCTGATGCACCACAGGGACCTGATTGAAAAAACCGGACTATACAACGAGCAGCTCAACATCCTAATTGACTGGGATATGACCAGACGGCTGGCCTTCTTCTCGGATTTTCACCACGTCTATGAAATCACCGGAGAATACTGCCACCCCGCCGGCGAATGTGACAGAATATCGGTGCAGCAGCGCAAAGATAAAAACGAGTACCTCAAGAACCTGCTTGCGATACGAACCACCCGGCCTGACAAACCCTGGCCGAAAATTAAGGATATGTCCATAATTTTTACCGCCGACCGACTAAACAAACAAGCAGGAACAACCCTCGGCTCCATCTGGCGACATACCTCCTATCCCTACGAGGTTTACCTGCCGTTGCCGCAGGCCGACATCGACAAGCTGAACATGGATATGCCCAATATAATCCCAGTCCCTGTTAATCCGTCATCCCCCGAGTCTCAGTGGATAAATGCGGCTCTAAAAAAATGCCAGGGCGAGTATGTCGCAATAGTACCAAGCGGCTTTCCTATAAAGGAAACGTGGATAGAGGACCCCCTCTATGCCCTTATTAACAGTTCAGTTAATCAAGAGGCACTTAAACTGGAGGGCTCAACGGATGATCTCTGGGCGGCGGTGGTAAGAAAAGGCGACCTGCAATATGCCTGCAGGAGCTTCCCGGATCTGCCGGTTCGTCAGTCCCTCAGCGCCGCCGGCGTTATAGTAAGACAGCTACTTCCAGAAGAGATTCCATTTCAGTTAGACAGTTTGTTTCGAGAGGCCCGCCTGGTAGAAAAAGATGGAAACTGGGCAAAAGCAGCACAGATTTATGAATACGTCGCCGACAATTACCAGAACGAGTTATTGATGAAGGCACTGGCTGCAAAGGCACTTTTCAAGGCCGGCAACCACGCCAGAGCAGCACAGTTGAGCAGCCACGTTAATCAGCAACGTCCCACGGTGGATACACTTCTGTTGGAGGCAAAAGTCGACAGGGAAAAGAAAAAATTTAATTCAGCAATCGAATTACTTAAAAAGGCAGAACAAATACTTGAAGGAAAAAATTACTATGGATACAGCACAAGAGAGTTTCCATTTTGCAGGGCATCCACTTTGCAATGAACTGCAGAACGGGACGCCTGATACTTATCACCAAACACAATCATCGGGCAATTGCGTTGAACAGCACGACTCAACCCAGCATTACGAGGTCTTGCAGGAACTCGGCGATTGCTACACCTCTGTTGGCAATTACGTTCAGGCACAGCGCTGCTATGAAAAAGCGGCATCATTGGGACCCGATGAGCCGGCTCCTTACGTCGGGCTTGGAGTAGTCGCCCTGCAGAAGAATCTTCTCGATGATGCTGAAATCGCCTTCAGGGTGGCCTGCCGGCTGGATGCAAACTGTGCCAAGGCCTATGCCGGTTTGGGCATGGTCGCACAGCAAAGAGAAGACCACAAGCAGGCCTTTGAGATGTACCTGAAATGTCTGGAGCTGGACAACGACAATCTTACAGCCCTGCTGGGACTGTTTCAAACCTCCTCTCAGATGGGCTCATTCGCACAGATTATTCACTATCTAAAGGTGTATTTGAATATGCACCCGGGCGACACGTCCGTTATGTTCACTCTGGCGGCGCTGTATATGAAAGACGGTCAGCTTGGCCAGGCCAAAGAAATCCTGCTGGATATTTTAACCCTGGATGAAAATCACGAAGATGCAGCAAATCTTCTCGAAGAAGTTGAGCATAATCTGGCCCAAACGAAACAAGCAGGGGTGCGGGGCGGATGAGCACAAACAAACAGATAAATCTATTGGACGACCTGCAGAGTTTGTTAGAAAAGCAAATAGAGCTGGCCCAGCAGGGCAATGCGGCTGGCAGCCGGCTTGAGACCTTAAATGAACAAACAGACTCACTTATAGGCCAAATAGTACAGACAGGAACAATTGAATCGACCGAGTTTAAGAAGCGGCAGAAACATTTGCAAAAATTGTACAAAGAATTATGCCTGGCACTTACCGCTGCGAAGGCCGACACCGCTGAAAAGATAACCCATGTCCGCAAAGGCAGGAAAACCATAGGCACCTACCGTAACAATATCCGATTATAGGGAAAAATTCTTAACAACAGCAGAACATTATGAAAAACTACGGTATAAGTAAGCGTATTCTCGTTACGGGAGGGGGCGGATTCATCGGCTCACATCTATGCGAGAGATTACTTGAGCAAGGCAATGAGGTTATCTGCGTTGACAATTTCTATACGGGCAGGCGAGCAAATATCGCCCATCTCTCGAGCAATCCCTTGTTTGAAGTTTTACGTCACGACATCTGCTTTCCCCTCTATGTCGAAGTTGACGATATCTACAACCTTGCATGTCCGGCGTCGCCGGTTCACTACCAGTTTGACCCCGTGCAGACGACAAAAACGAGTGTGCACGGCGCAATCAATATGCTCGGACTGGCAAAAAGGGTCAGGGCCAAAATTCTACAGGCCTCGACGTCTGAGGTATACGGCGACCCCGAGGTTCATCCACAGGATGAAAGCTACTGGGGCAATGTGAACCCGCTGGGACCGCGGTCGTGTTATGATGAAGGTAAGAGGTGTGCAGAGACGTTGTTCTTCGATTACCATCGTCAGCACAGGTTACAGATAAAGGTTGCAAGAATCTTTAACACCTACGGGCCGAGAATGCATCCGAACGACGGCAGGGTTGTGAGCAACTTTGTAATGCAGGCCCTCGCGGGCAAAGATATTACAGTTTATGGAGATGGCTCACAGACAAGGAGCTTCTGTTATGTTGACGACCTTATAGATGGACTCATCAAGCTTATGGACACGCCCGATGACTTCACCGGGCCGGTTAATCTGGGAAATCAAAAAGAGTTTACAATTCTCGAGCTTGCCGAGAAGGTCATAAAGCTGACAGGGACAAAGTCCAGAATAATCCACGAGCCGCTTCCGGCAGATGACCCTCGCCAGAGGCAGCCGAATATAAACCTGGCAAAGAAACATTTAGGATGGCAACCAAAGGTCGAGCTTGAAGAAGGTCTTGGAAAAACAATCGAGTACTTTGAAAAATTTATACGAGGCGATACATCCGAGATACCAATCCAGTTGGAGAGTAGCGTATGTTGAACGGCAAGATAATTCTGATTACAGGCGGAACAGGGTCATTCGGTAAGAAGTTTACAGAGATGACATTGAGCAGGTTCAGACCCAAAAAACTTATAATCTTTAGTCGCGACGAGATGAAACAATATGAAATGCGAAAGCGCTTCGCCGAACCCTGTATGCGATATTTTATTGGCGATGTGCGTGATGCTAACAGGCTGCACCGTGCCTTCAGTGGAGTGGATTACGTTATTCACGCCGCTGCACTTAAGATAGTCCCTTCTGCTGAGTACAATCCGTTTGAGGTGGTAAAGACCAATGTCTTTGGAGCTGAAAATGTGATTGACGCTGCCATTAATAACGGGGTGAAAAAAGTAATTGCCCTAAGTACTGATAAAGCGGCAAACCCTGTGAACCTGTACGGCGCTACGAAACTGTGTGCAGAGAAACTGTTCGTTGCGGGTAACAATTACTCACCTGAGGGCAAGAAATTCAGCGTTGTCAGATATGGTAATGTGTTCGGCTCCAGAGGCAGTGTGGTGCCGTTTTTCAAAGAATGCCGGCAGAACGGCGAAATTCCCATAACGGATGAAAGAATGACCCGTTTCTGGATGACTTTGAAGCAGGCCGCTGACTTTGTTATAAGGTCCCTTTTAGAGATGGAGGGCGGCGAGATATTCGTTCCCAAGATGCCAAGTATCAGAATAACGGATTTGGCTCGAGCTATAGCACCGAATTGCAAACACAGAATAGTGGGTATGAGGCCGGGCGAGAAACTTCACGAAACCCTGGTACCTAAGGACGACGGCATTCACACCTGTGAATTCGAAGATAGGTTCATTACCTACCCTTATGTCGTGGAGCGGGGGTTTAAAAAGAATGGCGGAAGATTGCTTGGGTTGGATTTTGAGGGCTATACAAGCAATAACAACCCGCATTGGTTGGGAGTTGAACAGTTGAGAGTAATGATAAAGGCGAAGGAACATTTAGATGCAATATCTCCTTTGCTCGACTCTCAAAAACCGGAAAGCCAGGTGGCCGAAGTCCACTGCGGCTGATATAGCACCTGCTTGTCTCTAAAATTACGCGTCAGCAATTGAAAAAGGGCAAAAGCAATCGCTGATAAGATATTTATTATTGTAGATGCCCCTGTAGAACGCAAAGATTCGGCAAAACCAATTGAGTCATAAAGAACTCAAAAACAGACTGAAAAAAGGGTTTGGAATTGACCAGATTAATACCTTACGGCCATCAGAGCATAAGGAACGACGATGTAAAAGCAGTGGTTGAAGTGCTGAGGTCTGACTTTCTAACTCAAGGACCCCAGGCAAAAAAATTTGAAGATGCGATTTGCAAATATACAGGCGCAAAATATGCGGTTGTTGTCTCAAGTGGCACGGCAGCATTACATATCGCCGCTCTTGCCGCCGGCATAAAAAAGGGTGATGAGGTCATCACTTCACCAATAACATTTGCCGCTTCTGCGAACTGTGTCTTGTACTGCGGCGGCAAACCGGTATTTGCCGATATCCAGCCGGACACAATAAACATCAATCCGGAAGAAATAAAGAAACAGGTTACAAAAAAGACCAGAGCGATTATCCCCGTGCACTTTGCCGGCTATCCTTGTAACTTACAGGAGATTCGCCATATCGCCAAAAGATACCATCTTATTGTAATTGAAGACGCCTGTCATGCCCTCGGCGCAGAATATAAATCCAACGGTAAGTGGTTAAAAGTCGGAAGCTGCAAACATTCAGATATGACTGTTTTCAGTTTTCATCCCGTAAAACATATTACAACGGGTGAGGGCGGTGCAATAACAACCAACAGCAGAAGACTTTATGAAAAACTAAAAGCCCTGAAAAATCACGGTATGTACAAAGATAGCGTAACGGCCCAAAAGGGACCCTGGTACTACGAGATAAGAGAGCTTGGCTTTAATTACCGCATTACCGATTTTCAATGTGCATTAGGTATAACTCAGCTGAATAAAATAAACGGATTTTTGAAGAGAAGAGGAGAACTTGCGGGCAGATATAACAGGACATTCAGTGATTTAGCAGATTATGTGGGGCTGCCTCATTGTAACGACAAAAACAAAAAACACGCCTGGCATTTGTACGTTCTACGTCTGAAATCAAAGAATTTAAGACAGAACAAAAAACGTATCTTCGAAAAATTAAGGGCCAGAAACGTAGGGGTGCAGGTTCACTATATTCCGGTATTTTATCATCCCTATCATAAAAGGACTTTAAGGTGTAATGCGATGAACTTTCCTAATTCCATAAGATATTACAAAGAGGCAATGAGCATCCCGCTATACGAATGTTTAAGTAACACACAACAGGAGAAAGTAATCAAAACAATCAAGGCCGTTCTGAAAGATAGCCGAAAATAAATAACGCTTTGGTCTCCGGAGCAATTCTTGAAAGCAGTGTAAAAAATGCTCCTGAATATAGCAGATAAGAAAATCGGAGAAGGCAGACCGACTCTTATAATAGCTGAGGTCGGTTCTAATCACGATGGCTGCCTTAAGCAGGCCAAACGACTCATCGACGAAGCAAAAAAAGCTGGCGCTGATTGTGTTAAATTTCAATCCTTCAAGGCGGCTAAATATCTAACAGACGACCATCCTGCTTATGACAAAATAAGGAAGCTGGAAGTCCCCGACGAGTGGCATTATATACTGGCGGACTATTGCAGAAGAAAAAAGATACTGTTTGCCTCGACGCCTTTTTACTTGGGGGCGGTGGATATCCTCGAAGACGTTGATGTTACGTTTTATAAGGTTGCCTCCGGCGACCTGACATATTCCCCTTTGCTCAAATACATAGCAAAAAAGAAAAAACCGATACTTTTATCCACGGGAATGGCGTATCTAAGAGAAGTTAAAAAGGCGGTAAACCTTATTCAGGGCTGTAAAAACAAGAAGATAGCGATTTTGCACTGTGTGTCAAATTACCCGCCGCAATTAGACAATATCAACTTAAACTGCCTGGAAACGTTAAAAAGGCAATTCGGCTTTCCGGTCGGATTGTCAGACCACACAAGAAGCTTGGCCGTGGCAATCGGGGCGGTTGCCAAAGGGGCCTGCATTATCGAAAGACATTTTACGCTCTCACGAAAACTAAAAGGGCCGGACCACCCCTTCGCTATGGAGCCGCACGAACTCAGAGATATGGTGAAAGCGATAAGACAACTGGAGACAGCGAAGGGCTCCTTTTGCAAACGACCGGTTAACTCGGAAATCCCCGAGCGGTTCTTTGCGCGAAGAAAAAAGATAAAAATCGCAGGTAAGATAAAATATCTCAGGCCCTATAAGCAGGATATGAAAACAAATAACAAA